>SLQC01000165.1 GCA_007131625.1 Balneolales bacterium
AACAGCTAACAGCTAACAGCTAACAGCTAACAGAAAATAAGAAATCCCCGGTAATACTGTGACAATAATCAACAATTTTACAACTAGCATTTATCCTTTCCACGCGGCTTTTGTATCTTATGGAACGTTGGGCTATTGAAATACGTAGAAACAGCACACGATACCCATTGTTCCACAAAAGGTAATCCTTTTTTTATAATCAACATTATTGTCTTTCCGGTATTCAGTTTACCATGCATAAGGTACATATTTTTAATACGCTGTCCCGAAAAAAAGAACTCTTTAAATCCATGAAAGAAGGATTTGTCGGCATTTATGTGTGCGGCCCGACTGTTTACGGAGATCCGCACCTTGGGCACGCCAAGAGTTATATCAGCTTTGATGTAGTCGTTCGGTATTTTCGATACCTGGGATACCGGGTCCGGTACGTTCAAAACATCACTGATGTCGGACATCTGACCGACGATGCCGACGACGGCGAAGACAAAATGGCGAAGCAATCGCGCATCGAACAGCTGGAGCCGATGGAACTGGCTGAAAAATACACTTACCGGTATTTTCGGGACATGGACCGCCTGAATGTACTTCGACCGGACATCTCGCCACGGGCAACCGGCCACATTCCCGAGCAAATCGCCATGATCAAGACGCTCTTATCCAAAGGACATGCTTACGAGATAGGAGGTAATGTCTATTTCGATGTCACATCACTGCCGGATTACGGGAAGTTGAGCGGACGCAAACTGGATGAGGCAGAATCGGGTTCACGGGTAGCAACCAGTGACGAGAAACGTCATCCGGCCGATTTCGCTTTGTGGAAGAAAGCCGATTCCTCACATATCATGCAATGGGACTCACCCTGGGGAAACGGCTTTCCGGGGTGGCATATCGAATGTTCAGCAATGGCAACCAAGTATCTCGGAAAGACGATCGACATTCATGGCGGCGGTCTGGAGAACCAGTTTCCGCATCATGAATGTGAGATTGCACAGTGTGAGGGTACCTATGACGAGCCGTTTGTGCGCTACTGGATGCACAACAACATGGTGACGCTTAACGGACAGAAAATGGGTAAATCGCTGGGAAACGCGATATCTCTGGAACAGTTTTTTACCGGTGATCACAAACTTCTTAACCGGCCCTGGTCTCCGGAAGTGATCCGTTTTTTCCTCCTGCAGAGCCATTACCGTAGCACTACCGACTTTTCGGAAGAGGCGCTGACATCGGCCGAAAGCGGCTACCGGAACCTGGTAGAGATTCTCGATTTATTGCACCTTGTGGCACAAAATGGAACTACGTCATTCAATGGAAACAGAAAAGGTGATGCTACCGCCGAAGGCAAGAAAAGTAAAAAAAATGATGTCGACGAAGTCAACAGTTACGCTACCGGTAAACAGGATTCGTCCGGCGCTCCGTTTGATCTTCAGACACTAAAAGACGGCCTTCACGAATGCATGAATGACGACTTCAACTCGGCCAAAGCGATTGGCTTCCTCTTTGAGAAACTTCGACCGCTGAAACAACCGTTGCAGAATGGCAAAATACCGTCCAATATTGGAGAATTGTCCGATTTTGTTACTCAATTTTGCCGGGACGTACTCGCCATCTGGTCGCTCGGTAAAACCTCCGATGCGCAGGATGAGGTCCCGTTCAATGAAGTGATGCAACTGCTCCTTGAACTTCGCGAACAAGCCCGCAAAAACCGGGACTGGAATACCGCCGATCAGATTCGCGACCGACTCAAGGAAATCGGAGTCACCGTGGAAGACGGCGCCGGAAGTTCAACATACAAATTATCCTGACAATACTGAATTGTAACCATGAACGGAAATTATTTTTTATGGGAGGGCGATCCCGTTATGCTGAATCTGGGCGAAATAACGTTGCCCTTTCCCATCAGTATTTTGGGACTGATCTTTGCACTTGTAATCTTTTTTGTGCTGCCAGGTTATCTGGTGGATGATGACGACGAAAAAAAAAGATTGTCCAAAAAAAAACGCCGGAGACGCTCCCCGGATCAGGCGGATAGTTCCCGCAAACCGGAAGCACTGTCGGGATGGCAGACCGCCGGACTTTTTGCAGGCAGTCTAATAGTTGGTCAGCTGCTGTTTTTATTCCTGCCCGGTCCCACGATCGAGCAAATCGGTCTCATCATGTTGCGCTGGTACGGTGTGCTGTTCGCCTGCGCCTTCATATTCGGTTACATAATCGGCCGAAAGCTGTTCAAAGACGCTGGAAAGGATGTCAACCTGGCAGATAAACTGCTAACCTATATTGTCGTAGCCACAATCATCGGAGCACGGCTGGGACATGTGATTTTTTACGATTTCGACTATTATATCCGCAATCTCCATGAGGTCCTGTATATTTGGCAAGGCGGTCTCGCAAGCCACGGTGCCACCGTCGCCATTATGTTTGCCCTCTGGCTCTTTATGCGGAATCATCACGGCATCACTTTCTTCTGGCTCACCGACCGGCTGACCATCCCGGTCATTCTGGGCGGCTCTTTCATCCGGCTAGGTAATTTCTTCAACTCGGAAATCTATGGACTGCCGACCGACGTCCCCTGGGCAGTAGTTTTTGCCCGGGTTGACATGTTGCCACGTCACCCGACCATGCTTTATGAAGCTGTGATTGGATTGCTGATTCTGATGGCTCTGGTTGCCATCTACCGCTACTACCGAAACCATCCACCCGAAGGTCTTCTCACCGGTGTCTTCATGATCACACTCTTTACAAGCCGGATTCTCGTGGAGTACACAAAAGTGGAACAAGCTCCGTTCACAGAAACATGGTTCCTTGGCATGGGACAGCTGCTAAGCATCCCATTTGTGATTTTCGGAATATGGGTCCTTTGGGAAAAAGTCAAGTGGCCGGCGCATATTTCACCCCCTCGGGAAAAAAATGATAATTTGTGATAATTCCGTATGAAGATTTGACGTTGCCCCTGTATATTATTTTCTCGACTGTAGAACATATGAATTGGGTCTTTAATAGAATATTTCCATGCAAGTAATTCCTGCAATTGATTTGTTGAATGGACAGGTCGTCCGACTTAAGAAAGGTGATTACAGCGAAGTTACCGTCTACTCGGAAAATCCCGTCTCTTTTGTGAATAAATTTCGGAAAGCCGGCTTCTCATATATCCATGTTGTGGATCTTAACGGAGCACGGGAAG
>SLQC01000110.1 GCA_007131625.1 Balneolales bacterium
TATACCGGATGCTCGAGCAGGAGATAGAAAAACTGGAAGCGGAAAAAACACAACTTGAGTCAGACCTCAGCAGTGGTCAACTCGATCATGAACAGCTTTTGACCGCATCAGAACGTTACGGCGAACTGCAGCAGATCATCGACGATAAAACTACAGCGTGGCTGGAGCTTGCCGAGAGAGCGTCCTGACAATTTTTATCGACCCCGATAGACGCGAATTGGGACCGGTTTGGGCAGCTCTACCAACACATGTCTACTCTGGTCATGGCGGATTCTTTCAAACCACTCGTCGTCACGAAAATAGTCGGCAGCTTCCATTACCTGTCGGGCCAGCTCCATCGCCACATCATTGGCCACCCGGATTGATCCGTGAGATACCGCCCGTCCAATAGAAGCGGGATCGTTGGTACCATGAATGGATCGCGGTGAATCATACACCAGCTGGGCACGGCCAAGCGGATTATCGGGATCGCCCGGAGCCATAATTGGACGCCCCCAGGCCCATTCTTCATCGGGCGGATGCCACCACGGATTCCATACCACCGCATAGATATTCCAATTTCCTGTCCGTGTAGGCCATTCATTTCTACCGACCGCAACCGGATGTGAGGCCACCCTAAAATCCCCGCTGTAAATATACAGTTTACGGGAGGTGATGTTAACTTCGACCCGCATATCCGCAATCGGCAGACGTATGGAAATCGGCGAGTCTACAATCGGATGCTCTTTAAAACGTACGTCACTTTCCGGTGTCTCCTCTAAAAGAAGATTTTCATTTTGCAGTGCTTCGGTGTGAGATTTGCCGTTGTGCAGTTCACTGAACTGAGACTCCCTGGTTTGTGTATTGCCGTTCTTCAGTTCACTGATCTGTGATTCGCCAGTTCGTGATTCACCGGTCTGCAATTTGCTTGACTGTGATTCGCCAGTTCGTGATTCACCGGTCTGTAATTTGCCAGACAGTAATTCCCTTGATTGCGATTCATCATCTTTTTGTTCATCCACCAATGATTCGGCAGAAAAGCATCCCGCAAGCACAATCAAAATGGTGATTACCAAAGGTAATATTGTTGCAACGAGTGACTTATCGGATGATTTATCTGAAATCATGATTTAAGCTGCTAAACAATTGTTTTACTATCAGCAGTTTCACAAAATAATACACATTCCTGATACGCTCTAAATCATTATTGTATTATATCAATTTGATTTGACTTGCGGAATTTGGTCCAGTTCGAGGCAACCAACAAATGTTATTACCGGGCATCCTCATCTCTTTCATCCTCTTTACAGGGTGTCTGATCGAAAGCAAGGAAAATACATGTGACGAACCGCATCCCGGTGACGAAAATGTTACCCGGGTAAGAAAAACGGTATCCGGCGGGTCGCAATGTGATCCGGTCGATGACTCCACTCCTCCCGATACCAATCGGATGCTGAACAAGTACGACATCACAGTCTACAAACCATAATTCGTAATGTTAGCGAGTTGCAGCGCATGCGATTGCCCTACCCATGCGGCCGATCATTACGCTCTCATCCACTCCAAACATCAGGATATTGCCAAAATAGCGAAATTAGAGGAAGCCTCCAGTCCAAACATTTGAACCGGCAAATTAACCTGTTTAATTGATTCGGCTCAGAAGCCTGTTGAATCGCGGCATGAAACGTTCGGAGTTCCAGGAGAAGTAGATAATCCAGGCGCGTCCCACCACATGGTCTTCCGGTACATAACCCCAGAACCTGCTGTCTTCGCTATTGTCGCGACTGTCACCCACCATAAAATAATAATCCTGTTGAATGGTGTACTGGTTGGTGGTGTCCCCGTTTATCACAAAAATGTCCCCGTCGCGTGAAACCTGATTGCCTTCGTACCGTGTGATGATATCCTGATAAATGTACCAGTTACCATCAGTTAGCGTAACGTTCTGTCCTTCAAAAGGAACAACCATTTTAGGCATGTGGTGATAGTTGCTGCTGAAGCCCTGCGCAAAGGTAAAAGGCTGCCGTGCAAAATCGTTGAACGAGACCGGCAACACAAATGGGCGAACTTCATTCACTTCAGGCCATCCGGACATTTCATCGGCCACCACGGATGTCATATTGATGCGGTAGCGGTCCCCCGAACTTGGCAGCATTTGTCCGCCTGCTGCACGTACTTTGCTGGGACTCAGTCGCAGTCGCTCACGTATCATTACTTCGTATTGCTGTTCATACGTTTCAACCCCTTCTTCCGGTTCGCTATTGATGTAAATGACTTTGTTTCGGATTTCCAGGGTGTCTCCTGCAATTCCGACCGCCCGTTTGATATAATTGGTTTTCTGAGAAATCGCCGCATCATCGACGGGATAGTTGAACACCAGGATGTCACCGCGGCGAACATCCATGAAGCCCGGCAGACGGAACCAAGGCAGGTTGATGCCGCGCATATAGATGCTGGTGAAAGGAATTCCGACGGTCATCGGGGATCGTGCACCGTAATGCATTTTGGAAACCAGCAGAAAGTCACCGGTCAACAGGGTCGACTCCATAGACGGTGTAGGAATACGGTAGGCTTCCAGAAACAGGGCGCGGATGATCAGTGCCGCCACCAGAGCAAACAACAGGGCATCGCCCCATTCCCGGGCCCAGGATTTGGCATTGGTTGTTTCCTGCTTCGTTCTCCTATCCAGGGCACGGCGACGCTCCTGACGTTTTTTCTGATTTTCTTCTTTCTTTCCAGACAAGTGTTTATGTATTAAATGGTTAAATGATTACAAGATCTTCGTAACCGGAGCCTGTCTTTCATCTCAAATTTCCAGGTCTGCCGACCTTGTCATTTTGAAAATTACCGTCTCGATAACGAACAAGATACCACTGTCGGCTGTACATTTCGAAATAGTGATCTTCGTATTCACCCAGTTCATTGACCTCCATCAATTTGCGAGTAAGTGTCCGTTTGATTTCGGGCATCAGATCCACATATCTGCTGGCGCCTGCAAATACCAATCCGTTGCCAAATGGACCGTCAATATCCAGCACCATCATCGGAATTTCGTCATTGATAACGAACCAATATTCAAATTGAATATAGTGCCCCGGACGAAAATTATCCTCATCAATAAGGTGCTTTAGTTTCTGGGTTGGATCCCCGTACACTTGCTGCAAGCGGGCACGGATTTCCCGGGTCGGTATGCGGTCGACTACGGTGCTGCCCCGAAACCCGGCACCTGTCCACAGCACATCCCGGAATCTACGCTCAAACGATGCCCGGTTCGCCGGTTCCACTTTCACAATCTCCGGTTCAGCCAACAGATCCTGAGGCTGAGTTGTTTCCAGGACGGCACTTCCGTCCGCCAATTTCTGTGTCAACAGGTTCTGTGGTTGTATGATGCCACCGGTTTCATTGCCGGCTATCGATTCCTGCATTATCACATTCTGGTTCTGAACTTTTTCTTCAATTGTGTTCTCCGCCTGCAAGTCGCCCGGCGACATAACCGGGAGCAGCAACGCACAAAAAAGTATGCAGCCCCGCTGTTTTACAATTTGATTCATATGCTTAAAGATATTTTTTTCTATTGTAACTTGAAGTATCCATGACATGATCATTCGCTTGTTTGTCAGAGGCTGTTGCCATGGATGTTTCATGGTAATGTCTGTTTAATCATCATCCATCGAGAGTACCGCCAGAAAAGCTTCCTGTGGGATTTCCACGGTTCCCACCTGTTTCATCCGCTTCTTGCCTTCTTTCTGTTTCTCCAGTAGTTTTCGCTTTCGGGAAACATCTCCGCCGTAACATTTGGCCGTCACATCCTTGCGCAGGGCGCGGATGGTGTCGCGTGAGATGATCTTGGCTCCAATGGCCGCCTGGATGATCACCTCGTACATTTGACGCGGGATGAGCTGGCGCAGTTTTCCGCATAGCCGCTTGCCCCATTCGTAGGCTTTGTCACGGTGGACAATACTGGAGAGTGCATCGACCGGATCGCCATTGAGCAGGATATCAAGCTTGACAAGTTGTCCCGGCCGGTTTCCGATAATGTCGTAGTCCAGCGAAGCGTAACCCCGGGTCTGGCTCTTCAGTTTATCATAAAAATCGAAGACGATTTCGGCGAGCGGTAATTCATAGGTGATATCGACCCGTTTGGCATCAAGGTACATGGTATTGACATAGATGCCGCGGCGCTCCTGGCACAGCTTCATGACCGAACCAATGTACTCCGACGGTGTAATGATCTGAGCCTTGATATACGGCTCACGTACTTCCTGAATTTTGCCGGGAGGGGGCATGTCACTTGGATTGTCTACGATCACCTCCTTGCCTTCGGTGGTCTCGACGACGTACTCCACATTGGGCACTGTGGTGATGATATCCATGTCGAACTCCCGGTCGAGCCGCTCCTGGATGATCTCCATATGAAGCATCCCGAGAAATCCGGCACGAAAACCAAATCCCAACGCCACGGATGTCTCCGGTATGAACTGAAGCGATGCGTCGTTGAGCTGCAGCTTGTCGAGTGCCGTACGCAAGCTTTCAAAATCTTCGGTGTTGGTCGGATAGATACCGCTGAATACCTTCGGTTTGACCTCCTTGTACCCCGGAATCGGTGCAGATGCCATGTTTTTGTGGGAAGTGACCGTATCCCCCACCTTTGTGTCTTCCAACGATTTGACATTGCCAATGATATACCCAACTTCACCGGCCGACAGTTCGTTGCACGGTGTAGGCTTCAGCCGAAGATATCCGATTTCGTCTGCTTCATAATCCTTTCCGGTCGCCATAAACCGAATCTTTTCTCCTTTTTTCAGTGTACCATCCATGATGCGGACATAAACGATCGAACCGCGGTAGGCATTGAATATTGAGTCGAAGATGAGTGCTCTTAGCGGTTTGTCCGGATCTCCGGTGGGAGGCAAAAATTTCATAACAATCTCTTCGAGCAGTACATCCACACCCTCGCCTGTCTTACCGGATACCGGAATGATATCCTCTTTTTTGCATCCGAGCAGATCGATAATCTGTTGCGACATACCGTCTATATCGGCACCGGGGAGGTCGATTTTATTGATCACAGGAATGATCTCCAGATTCTGGTCAATCGCCTGATATAGATTGGAGATCGTCTGCGCTTCCACTCCCTGTGTGGCATCGACGATCAACAGTGCACCTTCGCACGCCTTGAGTGCACGGGAGACTTCATAGGCAAAATCGACATGTCCGGGCGTGTCAATCAGGTTGAAAAAAAAGTTCTGCCCGTCGCTGGCTTTGTAATCCATTTTGATGGCGTGACTCTTGATAGTAATACCGCGTTCCCGCTCCAGATCCATGTCGTCCAGGACCTGTTCTTGCATCTCCCGTTCCGTGATTGCACCGGTTCTCTCCAGAAGTCTGTCCGCAAGAGTGGATTTTCCGTGGTCAATATGAGCAATGATGCAAAAATTACGAATGTTTTTCATTAATACAATTGTTCTTCAATAATAATACGTTATTTCCATTCCGGTGATAAACTTGTCAAATTATGAAAAATCCTTTCAAATCGTAAGCACAGACTGGTGACTAAAACGTAGTAATTTATAAAAACATATATAAATGACACCTCATCTTTTTATCTTGTGCACTACACCGTGCATCGGCAGGTGATGCACACTATCAACGATCTAAACAGTATATTTTGGTACAGAACGAAACTTCCTTACGTATTGCCATCCAAAAAGGTGGACGCCTTTCAGAAAAATCTCTTCAGCTGCTTGAAAATATCGGACTGGAATTCGACGGGTATAAAAACCGAATCCTGGTTCCATGTAAAAATCATGATGTGGAACTGCTACTGATTCGCGATGACGATATCCCCGAATATGTACAGGACGGCATCTGTGAACTCGGTTTTGTGGGTCACAATGTCACCGCAGAGAGCAAAGCGGATGTTTCCCGGTTGCGTGCCCTGGGATTTGGCAGGTGCCGGTTATCGGTAGCCGTTCCGAAGAACGGTGGATATCATTCACTTAAAGACCTTGACGGATGCCGAATCGCGACCAGCTACCCGGTCCTCACTCGCGATCATTTTGAAAAACAGGGAGTTCAGGTCGACACGATCGAGATTTCCGGTGCTGTCGAAATCGCCCCGACCCTCAACGTGGCCGATGCCATTTCCGATATCGTTTCTACGGGCGGAACGCTTAAAACCAACGGACTCATGGAACTGGAAACCATTCTCGAGAGTGAGGCCGAGCTGATCCGCACCAACCTTGCGATTCCCGAGCACAAACAGGACCTGATTGACAAGTTTCTGATGCGGATGGGTGCCCGGCAACAGGCGGAGAAAAGCCGTTATATCATGATGAATGCTCCGTCAGGCGCCGTTCAGAAAATTTGCGAACTCATTCCGTCGCTGAAAAGCCCGACCGTCCTCCCCCTCGCAGAAAATGACATGGTTGCGATCCATTCCGTGATTCCAACCCGTCGGTTCTGGGAGGTAATGGAAGAGCTGAAAGCAGCCGGCGCATCCGGTATTGTGATACTTCCTATCGAAAATATGATCGTTTGACATGCTAAAAACCTGGAATTTTGATGAGTTGGACGAAGCGCAGTTGTATAAGCTGTGCCGACGACCAAGGTTTGAAACTGAAAATATCACCCGATCGGTTCAGGATATCATCGATGAGGTCCGTCTGAACGGTGACGATGGCGTACAAGCGTTAACGGAGAAATTTGATGGAATTCGGCCCGATCCTCAGCTCTGGATGGTCCGGCCAGTCGAAGATATACCCATATCCCCGCAAATCCGGTCCGCATTTGAACGGGCATTTGAAAATCTCTTCCTGTTTCACAAGGCGCAGTTGCCGCAAAACATCGAGGTTCAGACCATGCCTGGTGTGATCTGCCGGCGCGAATCGCGGCCCGTCGAGCGGGTGGGACTTTATATTCCGGGTGGATCGGCGCCACTTCCGTCGACAGTGCTGATGCTGGGAGTTCCCGCAATGCTGGCCGGTTGTGAATACAAGATACTGGCGACACCGCCCGACATCACTGGCAAACCGCCAATCGAGATCGAGTTTGCCGCAGCTCTGACCGGAATTCCACACATTTATCTCGCAGGCGGAGCCCAAGCCATTGCGGCGATGGCTTACGGAACTGCAAGCATCCAAAAAGTCGACAAGATATTCGGACCGGGCAACCAGTTTGTGACGACCGCCAAAATGCTGCTTCAGAACAGTGATGCTATGGTGGCTATAGACCTTCCTGCGGGTCCTTCCGAAGTCATGGTGGTAGCTGATGCCGGCGCCGATCCTGAGTTTATTGCATTGGACTTGCTCTCTCAGGCTGAACATGGCCCGGACAGCCAGTCTGTTTTGGTTACGGTCGGCAAGGTCAACCTGGATGCTGTCATCGCAGCGATCGAGAAGCAGCTGACTGATCTCCCGCGGGCTGAAATAGCCCGCAAAGCATTGTCACACAGCTATATCGTCACCACGGAAAACAGTAGCCTGGCTTTCGAAATGGTTAATCGCTACGCTCCAGAGCACCTCATCCTTCACCTCAAAAATGCTGAGGAGGCCACCGGCGACATCCATCATGCCGGATCCGTGTTTCTGGGACCGTGGAGCCCGGAAAGTGTCGGGGACTACGCTTCCGGCACCAATCACACGCTGCCAACTTACGGATATGCCCGTATGTACAGCGGCGTATCCGTCGACAGTTTTCTCAAGTTTATCACATTTCAGCAACTCGACCGCAAAGGTCTGCAGGCCATTGCGCAATGTGTCACAACCATAGCGGATGTCGAGAAACTGGATGCACACAAAAGGGCAGTAACCATCCGGCTGGATCGCCTCCGGGATTAAATACGGTCTGCCGGCGGCTATCAATGCGGGCCCATCAAATGCGGTTCCATCATCTGTACGTAAGTGCCGCAATTTCTCAGTCAAATTTCAAAGTAAAATCAAAGCCAACACTCACAGTAAAACCGATTCATGTCCGACAATTCATTTCCATTCAATCCGGAACCATGGGTCCGGCCCAACATCCGGACTCTTTCACCATATCACGCTGCCCGGGACGACTTTCACGAAGGTATTCTGTTGGATGCAAACGAAAACAGTTTGGGACCGGCCATACCGTTCAACCAACCGCTGCATCGATATCCGGACACCCGGCTGTACGATTTGCGAAAAAAATGGGCTGATTTTCGTGGGCTGAAACCGGAGCAGGTGTTTGTCGGTGTGGGAAGCGATGAGGCTATTGACCTTCTGATGCGTGTTTTCTGCGAACCGGGACGGGACGAGATCCTCATCACTCCACCCACCTACGGAATGTACAAAGTAGCGGCGCGTATCAACAATGTCGGCGTTTCGGAATCGGGACTTACGAAAGATTTTCAGTTGGAGGCTCAATCGGTTCTTTCCCGGGTGACGCAGCGTACGAAACTCATCATGCTTTGCTCGCCGAACAACCCGACCGGCAACGTTCTGAGCCAGAAAGAGATCGAGCGGATTTTGCTGGATTTCAAACGCATTGTGGTCGTCGACGAGGCATATATCGATTTCAGCAGCACCGGAAGTTTGGCCGTACTGATGGAGAAATACCCCAACCTGGTCCTTCTGCAAACGTTGTCCAAATCATTCGGGCTCGCAGCTATACGAATGGGTGCCGCCCTCGCTCATCCCAAAATTATTGAGTGGATGTTGAAAATCAAAGCACCTTACAATGTCAATCAGCTGACCGCAGCCATGGCTATGTTAGCGTTCGACAACATCGAGCGGATGCAACAGAATGTCCGGGATATTCTCATTGAAAAGGAACGGCTGGCCGCAGCATTGGCTGAGCATCCCGATGTGGAAATGATCTATCCATCCGAGGCCAACTTCCTGCTGGTCCGATTTCGAAAGGCGGAGGCGTGGTACCAACTGCTTGCGAACCGGGGTGTGATTGTTCGTTACCGGGGTGATCAGCTACACTGTGAGGACACACTTCGCATTACAGTCGGCACACCCGGAGAAAACAACCGGCTGCTTGAAGAACTTATGGCCGGTGACCCGACAGATCGGCCAAACTGATTCTGTACGTTTTATTTCAATAGATTTTATCAAAAAAATACGTCATCTACCATGGCAACTCACACTCTGTTAATCATTGATCCGGATACATTGAAACCGGAAAACAGTGAACTTTTTATGCGATCCGGTTCGCTTACCGCGTTAAAAAAACTGTCGGATCACGGATTTTTACCGGCAGGAAAACTCCATGAAGCCGGGCCTGAAGTCATCAGGCTTCTGACGCAGGAGCATATCGCTTTCCGGACTATGCCCGGTAAAGATTCTGCGATGAATGAAACTGCAGAAGTGACAGCTGATACGGAATACGATATTAATAACAACACAGAACCCAAAGCGGAATCCGTAACAGAATCCAGTGCCACACCCGGTTACGAAACGGCCAACACGGTATCGGTAACCGTCGATCCGTCCGGCAAGCTGGCAGTTAATCCTGGAACAGCCGGATCTTCAAAATCATCCCGAGTGACAGAAGCAGCCGCAGCAGCCCAATCTGTCGGATCGACCAAACCCTTGCTTTTTTCCAGCTGGGACGAGGCAGCTCACCATCTGATAACGGGATTTCGTTCAGCCCGGCACACACGCAAAACCGGCGAAACCGATATCTCGGTGACCATCAGACTGGACGGAACAGGCAAATCGCGGATCGACACCGGTATTCCGTTTTATGATCACATGCTCGAGCAGATAGCGCGGCATGGCTATATGGATCTCGAAATCACCTGTCGCGGTGATTTGCAGATCGATGAGCACCACACGATTGAGGATACCTCCATAACATTGGGCGAGGCAATCGCCATGGCGTTGGGTGACAAGAGAGGCATCGGCCGGTATGGTTTTGTCGTTGCAATGGACGAGACCCGGTCCCTTGCGGCCATCGATTTGTCAGGCCGCCCCTGGTGTGTTTTCGAGGGTACTTTTCAAAGAGAGAAAGTAGGAGAATTCCCGACGGAGATGACCGCTCACTTTTTTCACTCGCTGGCGATGGCGCTGAAAGCGACCCTGCACGTATCCGTCAAAGGTGAAAACGACCATCACCAGATTGAGGCCTGTTTCAAGGCCTTGGCACGATGTCTGCGTCAGGCGGTTGACCGAAATGAAAAATACCGCGATATTCTTCCTTCATCCAAAGGACTGTTATGATTGCCATTATTGATTACCGGGCAGGCAACCTGGCATCTGTTTCCAATGCGATGGACCGCCTTCAGGCAGCCTATCGCATATCGAATCGTATACCGGATCTGGACGAAGCGGATGCGGTAATATTTCCCGGAGTCGGTCATGCCGGCTCTGCCATGGCCGATCTGCAAAAAAACGGACTTGATACCTGGCTTAAAGAGACAAAGAAGCCGGTGCTGGGAATTTGCCTCGGAATGCAGCTGCTCTATGAATCAACCACTGAGGGTCCAACCCAGACACTGGGAGTGCTACCGGGCCGTCTCGAGAAATTTGATTCAACCAAAAACAAGGTTCCTCATATGGGCTGGAACACCGTGACCGAGCGACGTGCTCACCCGCTGCTGCGCAATATCCTGCCGGGCTCCCATTTTTATCATGTCCACAGTTATTATGCACCGGTAACCGAACATACGATTGCCGAATCGACCTATTCCATAACGTTCACGGCCATCGCCGCCCGGAACAATTTCATGGGTGTTCAGTTTCATCCGGAAAAATCGGGTCCCGCCGGCGAAAAACTCCTGCGCAACTTCCTTGAAATGGTATACGGTGGAATGCGATACACCATGGCTTAAACACTCGTTTTCTATTTCAGAATTTGAACTTTTTTCAGCCCTCTTTAAATGCTTCCAAAGCAACGTCTCTGCAAGGGTCATCATAGAATTTGCAATAATCTAAATCACCTTTTGAATTTCCAAATACCTCCTGTTATTGACAGTAATTTTATTTACCTTGTAAGCTTAAGACTGTAACATTTAGACTCTCTGTTCGGAATGTCCGATAAACCTCATGATTATTGCGGGATCTTCGGGATATACAATCATCCGGAAGCGGCAGTACACACCTATTACGGACTCCATGCGCTTCAGCATCGGGGTCAGGAGTCAGCCGGCATCGTTACCTCCTGGTTTGATCCGGAAAAAAGTGTACCGATCATGCCTCAGCACAAGGGATTCGGACTGGTCCTGAATGTGTTTGACGATCGCAAAGTTTTTACCAACAAACTTCATGGACAAGCGGCGATCGGCCACAACAGATATTCTACCTCGGGATCTGCAATCAATGCCACCAATATTCAGCCGTTCCGGGTTCATTACAAAAACGGCAATCTGGCAATCGCTCATAACGGCAACCTGACCAATGCCTCTATTTTGCGCAAAAAGCTGGAAAACCGTGGTGTCATTTTTCAGAGCACTTCCGATACCGAGCTCATCCTTCATCTTATATCGCACAGTCCAAAGTCGACCCAGCTCGACCAGATCATGGATGCGCTTCGAGAGATCGAAGGGGCCTATTGTCTGGTGATTCTGACCGATGACAAGCTCATTGCGGTGCGGGATCCCAACGGTTTTCGTCCACTGGCCCTTGCACGCAAAGATGAAAGCTGGATGGTGGCCAGCGAGACCTGTGCTTTCGACATCAACGATGCCGATTATATCCGGGATGTCCGATCCGGCGAGGTGCTGATCATCGACCGTCAGACTCTGGAAGACGGTAAACCGAGATCACTCCACCTAAAGCGAAAAAAAGAGACCAGCGTCAGCCAGTGTATTTTCGAGTATGTCTATTTCGCCCGCCCCGACAGTCAGATATTCGGTGAAAATACCGACAAGGTCCGCCGCAAGATCGGCAAGTACCTGGCCAAGGAGCATCCCATCCCGAAAATAACAGATACTAATCCAGACAAATATCCGATCGTTATATCCGTACCCGACTCCAGCAATACGGCAGCCCTCGGGTACGCCCATGAAAATCAAAAAATGGGACACAACTGCAAATACGAGATCGGGCTCATCCGAAATCACTATGTCGGACGCACTTTTATATCACCCGGCCAGGCGCTGAGGGATATGAAAGTCCGGACCAAGTTTAATACGGTCAAGGGGGTACTTAAAGACCGGATCGTTTTTTTGGTAGATGACTCCATCGTACGGGGAACTACATCAGCCCATCTGGTTCAA
>SLQC01000226.1 GCA_007131625.1 Balneolales bacterium
ATAACATTGTTTAATTGGGGGGATTGATTTTGGAAAAGACGAATAATCTGTCCTAATTGTACCTAATCAAAGAGAATTTCAATATCTTGAAATGTTTTGGACAGCTGTGATATCTGTGTATTCACGTATTTGAACATGAATGGAAGAAATTTCGGGTTTTTTTTCATATAATATTTCGTACCTTTCCAAGTTCATAAGCACCCAAATAACAGGTGCTTTACGGTTGACGGGAGAGTGATATATAACCGGTTGGCCCGCACCGTATTGTAGAAAGACTGTAGAAACTGCAGTAGTTGCAGTTTGTGAAATAGGACGAAATTATGGCTAAGCATAGAGAAACGACAAAAAAGTCGCTTGATGAAATCAAAGAAGGTCTGCCACTCGAAGTTCGTGAAGAGCTGGATCTTTATGAACAGCAGATTCGGGATTTCCGCCTGCGTCGGATCGGTGAGATCAAGATGCAGAAAATCCGATTGCAACTCGGGACCTACGCCCAGCGTCAGCCGGGGGTACAGATGCAGCGGATCAAAATTCCGTACGGGGATCTCGATACTGCCAAACTCCATCGCCTGGCGGATGTATCTGAAGAGTATGCCGACGGATTCATGCACCTGACAACACGTCAGGATGTTCAGCTTTACTTTCTTCAGCTGGACCGGGTACCCGATATGATGCGTGAACTGGCCGACGTCGGTATCACGACGCGCGAAGCGTGTGGCAACACAATCCGGAACGTCACAGCCAGCCCGTTTTCGGGTGCATCTCCCATGGATGTATTCGACGTTACTCCATATGCCGATGCGTTTACAAATTTTATGCTGCGAAACCCCATCTGTCAGAATATGGGTCGCAAATTCAAGGTCGCCTTTGAGAGCAACGAGGTAAAGGACGATGCCGGAATCCGTATTCACGATCTCGGTTTCCGGGCGCGCATCCGCAAAATTGACGGCGAGATGAAGAGGGGCTTTCAGGTCTATGTCGGCGGCGGACTCGGTTCCTCCCCGATGCTGGGCCAACTTTGGACCGAGTTTCTTCCTGAAGAGGAGCTGATCCCGTTTTCAGCAGCTGTAGTACGCGTTTTCGACCGATATGGCGAGCGGAAAAGCCGGATGAAAGCCCGAATGAAATTCCTCGTTAAAAAGCTTGGGATGGACGAATTCCGCAAGCGGGTGGAAACCGAACTGACCGAACTGAATGTGGATCCATCCTGGAACGATTATCTCAACCATATTCATGTAAAGGAATCACCGCCTGAACACCGGCGTGATATTCCATCCGCCCCGGAGGGGATCGAAAAAGATCCCGCCTACCAGGAATGGAAGAGGTCGGCAGCAGTACCTCAGAGCAACGGCGGTTACTCGATGGTACATGTCCGGCTTCGGAACGGCGATATTTCGTCAGCTGACACCCACAAACTTGCAGAAATCACTGATATTTTTGCCGCTGGACACATCCGCATCACCATTCACCAGAACTTTCTGCTGCGATGGGTGCCGAACGAGGCGCTTGCGTCGCTATATGCTGCACTCCGTGAGGTCGGGCTGGCAGAAGCCGGTGCCGAGACGTTTGCCGATATCACCGCTTGCCCGGGTGCCGACACCTGCCGTCTGGGTATCACATCAGCCAAAGGGTTGGCTGACCGGCTGAACGAAGGCATGAAAAACGGGCTGGGAGAATTTACCGAAATGGCCCGGAATCTCAAGATCAAGATTTCCGGATGCCCCAACTCCTGCGCTCAGCACATTTCTTCGAACATCGGCTTTCAGGGAGCAGCTATGACCAAAGACGGTCGGCGGGTGCCCTCCGAAATGGTCTATGTCGGGGGTTCGCTGCTCGGTGACGACACCCGTCTGGCCGAGTTTATCATCAAAATTCCGACTCGAAATGCGCCAGACGCCGTGAAGAAGCTACTGCAACTCTACAGGGATGAGCAACAGGGAGATGAGGAATTTGATCTGGTTATGGAGCGGCTGGGGAAGGAACGACTCAAAGCGGAACTCGAACCGCTGACCCATGTACCATCCTTCGAAGAAAACCCTGATTTTTACACGGATTGGGGACATGAGAATGAGAAGTTCGACATCCTGAAAGGAGTCAAGGGCGAATGCGCCGGAGCTACCGTCGAAGAGAAAGAACCCACGTTTGACGATGCCGATAAGGCGATTCAACAGGCCGAAGCACACCTGATCCATAGGGATTACGAGGTGTCGATACTGGAATCCTATCATGCCATCTCAAATGCCGCTCATGTTCCACTTTACGCGAAACTGGTCGATCCCTTCACGCCCGCCCAGACCACCTGGCAGTTTGAGAACCTGTTTGTGCGGACCGGCGAAGTTTCACCGAAATGGATGGATATGCACGATCGGCTGGAGAAAATCATCCAACAGGAGCCGACCGAAGCATTGGCCGTGGAAATGCTGGAGACAGCTCATGAATTTTATGAAGTCTGCCGCGAGGCTGATGCTGAACTCAAAGGTGAGGTAGCCTGAACCTGATCGTAATTATTTATTTTGAAGTTGGCATTCTCCCGCTTAAGCTTCTTTGACTTGATTCCATGCTCAACTATTTCCACAATCCCCCGGACGATTACAGCTATCGTTAGAAAAAACCGGGTGTTATCTTGTCTTCGAAGATCATAACAGGGGCGGCCGTGCCGTGTTCGGTTCCCTCTCCATTTTGTGCAACTCTTCGGCCAAATTCGGGAAAAGTCATCATCAGGACATCTTTGCTGCTGTCACCTGCAGAAAGATCATCATAGAAACTGCGAATGGCATCACTTAACATTTCAAGCAAATATCTGTGTCTTGAACCCTGATCAATATGCGTATCGAAACCGTACAGGCAATTTTAAACGCTCTATTCCGCTCCTGATTTGCCATGGCGACTACTTTGCCACCCCCGTCACCCTTTGGTGTGCTTTCGGTGCTGCCATGGTGACAGCTTTTGACCAATGAAGTCCTGGTAGCCCGGGGATATTGGATAGATATCGAAGTGTGACGGTTGGTACAGTTCATGATATATTCCATTTTTTCAGTTCCACTTTTAAACGCTACCACCTGAAAGTGTAAAATGATACCGCTTTGTGTTATGCTGTTGTACTTGATGTGGTTGCAGACACAACCCGAAGCGGTAAAACCGGGGGATTTA
>SLQC01000325.1 GCA_007131625.1 Balneolales bacterium
AACGCCACAATTACGAACAGTAATATTAATCCGACTACCGTGTCGATATATGATACCTGTAAGCTTTCAGGAAGCCGTAATACGATCCAGTCAATCAGACTTTGTCCTGCTGGTACCTCCATCCTTTTCTCCATATTTTTTTAGTGTTTACCGGGTTCACATGCTTGCCGTAATCGGGAAAGCAGGGATCATGTTGTTACGAAATGGATGACGTATAAGGTACCGATTGATCAGGCTATTTGAAAGTGGTTATGAAGAGCCGGATCGTTCGCTTTATCCGGGTCGTGCGGTGGTGTCCAATGGATACCTTTTAAACAGCCATACAGCGCATAAACTGCTGGTACCCAAATTCGAACCGACCATCGGTTATACAACAATGTTCTGGAAGGATTTTCGGTTGAGGAAACCAGTCAGTGCGACAAAAATGACCAACAATTTAAAATGTAACCATCTTGAAAACAATAAAACCTTATCTGATTTTTAACGGCAATGCGATAGAGGTTTTCAGGTTTTATTTCTACAAATCCATTTTTGGCGGCGATTTTGAGCTCGTGCGATTTAGTGATATGCCGGGAACTGAGAGAATGACAAAAGAGTATCAGAACAAAGCAGCCAATATTGCGCTGCCGATTGCCGGAGAGGGTCAGTTACTTATGGCATCGGATGCACCGACAGGTAATGAAGCCGTGATTGTAATTGAAAAATTTCAATTCAGAACACAAGACCTGTTTTTACAAGTAATCAAACACCAATCAGAAAATTATTCTTATACCCGCCTTATCAATGCAACATAACTTAAAAAAGCGGCAAATGCTGCCAGTACCAAAGCAATAAAACTTAAACCTGCGGGCGCTTCTCTGTTACTGTTACCGGAAGCGATAATTTCTGTCGGCTCGGAAACATTGACAATACCCTTCATGTACGGATGGGGTGTACAAATGTACTCATACTCACCGATCTCTTCGAACGTAAAGCTAAACGACTCCCCATGTGCCAGTAATGGAGAGGCAAAGATATCCGGTCCGCTGGTGGCTACTGCATTGTGAATACCGGAAAATTCGCCCTCCATATAAGAGAAAACATCTTCATTCACCCACGTAACTTTCGTGCCTGGTTTTATGTCTATTACTTTGGGGTAGAAAGAATTCCCGATAATTTGGACGATCACATCGTCGGTACCCTGAGGATACACTTTGGGTACATCAACTTCCGGTGACCCCGGTGCAGAGGAGTTGATCGTGCGCACCGATAGCTCCTTGAAATTGGCCAGTTCATCTTCACTGTAAACCGGACCTTGCTGGCTTGTATACGGAGTGCGATCCGCCTCGTTATCCGCTATTAACAATCCGATTGCACCGCGTGAAGCCGAACCAACGGCGTGAGTCAGCATCGTATATGCTCCCTCATCGGGTGGAACTCGGAATTCGACCGTCCAGGAGTCGGAAGGACCGGCGGTCACTGTTTGGCCGCCCGTCAGCCGGTTTACCGGATTACCCTGCCAGTATGCATAATCCCAGATGATTCCTACGAGGTGAAAGGTAGACACCAGGTTGGGACCGACATTCAGAAAATTGATACGAACATAGTCACCGGGTTTGGCCATAATGGGCTCCTCAACATAACGGAACAGTTTACCGTTGAAGGTAGTGTAAAGGGGGTGTCCCTGACCGGTAACGGCGTCTTTCCCGGATGCATAGATTTCATGCTGGGTTATATCGATTTCAACATCGGGTCCTCTGCCCAGCTCTTCTTCGAGTTTAAATTTTTGTTTGGGCTCAACCACCATCATTCCGTATTGACCTAAAATAACGTGCATGGGAATGGCATGTCCGCCGGGAGCACAGTGGTACATATATACACCGGGGTGATTGGCCTGAAACACTACTGTGGCACTATCTCCAGGGGCAATGGCTCCAAGATATTTCGAAGTTTGGGTATAAGCACTGTGAATAGATGCTCCATGATCGATATTTCCTGCGTTTACAATCGTGAATTCGACAATATCACCTTCCTGTACTCTGATCGTAGGCCCAGGTATACTTCCATCTATCGTGAAACCTTCATACATCACACCATTACCCAGATAAACTTCTCCTTCTGAAAGTGTAATACGTACACGTTCATCAGGTTCGGTATCCTGTGGTACAAAACTGGTTGGGCGGGCTTCCAGGTTATTATCACGTTCAATGATGTCGATAAAGTTGTCCGGCACCGGCGCAGCATTGGAAGATGCACCAGCTGATGCAGAAGCGGATACTTCCATTTGAGCACGGGCTGCAAATGCTTCAAAATCATGCTGAGCTCTAATAGAAGCTAACAGCTCATCAGAGACCAGGGTACCTTTACGGCTTGAATTCAATTCCATAAAGAATTGATTGTTGCACCAGTCGCAAGCCTGCGAGGTGTTCAAAAACACAAACAGAGTCAGGAGTGCAGTTAGCGAAACGACTCGTTTTATTTGGGTGGTTATTGAATGTAACATGGTAGTATTTGATTGGTTTGCGGGATAATTCTGAATCTTTATTAAGATATAAGAGTCTTTAATCTTAATTTAAGTATAATTTTCATTCTTGCAAAAAAAAAAATCAAACGTTTATCAAAATATTGCAAGATCCCAAACGAAAAGTCATTTGAGACTTAACTTCCTGAAATTTCTTGTCTCTATTTTTGTCTTTGTCATTCATGTGAAAAAGAGCTGAAGCTGTAAAATGGAAGCTTCTGTTTGAAACGTATAAATGAAGATATGAAGCGTTTTTCCAGACAAAGTTGAACTCACCACCACGAGAGATGATCGGGTTGAGGCCTGTGTCCCGCCAGGGGCCATCTGGACTGTCTGCCACCAGCACACCGGCGTTATAGACCGCTTTGAATTCACATGTCGCCGGCCCGCCGGCTTGTAGGAACAAATACCACTTATTATTGTGCCTGCGCACTCCGATTGGATACACCCGGACAACCTCTTCACCTGCACCCCAATAACGGATATCTCCAGTATCCACTGTCACAATAGGATTGTTTTCACCGAAAGTCCAGTTTTTCAGGTTCTTGCTGTAGGTCACTCCCACAGCTCGCAGCCCGGGAATGTAGTTATCACCGTTTCCGCCAATAAACATGACCCATTGTTTTTTTTCCTCATCATAATGCAGCGCCTCGGCTCTGGCTCGGTTGCCTTGACAGTTCTGTGCAAGCTCGTGCACAATCGGATTGGCCGGGCTGTCCTTCCATTGAATAAGATCGTAGGAAAACGCCAGACTGCTGGTTAGTCCAGCTTCACTCTCCTGATCTCCGGGATCCGGCCTTGAACCATAGAATAGACACCACATATTTCCGACACGGAAAATCTGACGGACATCAATCCGCGGACCCCAGACATCGTTTTCTGTCAAGATAAGGCGACCCTCATTTGCCCATTTGTTCTTGTCCAGCGGAAAATCAAGTGGCATTTCATTCGGTAATATGGATGGATGCAGAGGAAGCATGGAATCATATGTGGCCCCCAGAGCTCGGATTACCGGATTACTGTCGACTGTATCGACCCGTAAGGTCATTATATCGTTATTCATAGACTGTGCCAGGACGGCAGGCCGGATTGCAGTGGTCATTAACAAAAACAAAAAGAACAGGATGCGTGCAGGGAAATTTCCTGCCGACTTGTTGAAAAGATGCAAGTGGTACTTTCCCAATAACCGGGAATGAAATCCTGGAGTACAGTTTAAATCATTCATAATGGGACTCCGATCGTGTGTATTCAACAGCCATCCCATAATATGTACAAAATGTACTGGTTGGCAAAAGTAATGAACATCGCCAGATTTGCAATATAATTTGCCATTCTTTTCTCTTATTTTTAAAAACTACAGGAAATCCTGCGCGTCAACAATGAGAGTATTGTTTGGTACCTGAGTTTCACAAAGTTCATTCGGATTCCAATAAATCCACAGAATTTAAACAGTCTTCGGGTATTCTGCCCTGCAGCATTGCAAGCAGATTATTGGACGCCCGTTCTTGCAATGCAACGGTGGCATTGGTTGAATACCAGGCGTAATGTCCGGTGGCAATCACATTCGGATGTTCCAGCAAGCCATCCCGGTTGGACAGAGGCGGTTCTTCATCAAATACATCGAGCCCTGCACTGTGTATTGTGCTGGATTGAAGCGCATCATATAGATTGTCAAGATTTACAATCGATCCGCGTGCTGTGTTAATTAATATCGGTTTTTTTTGCATTAATCGCATTCGGTCCGCATTTATAAGCTCCCGCGTTTCGTCTGTTAGATTACAGTGGATCGAAATGACATCACTTTCAGCAAGCAGTTCTTCCAGTTCGGTTTTTTCAGCACCCAGTGAGGCAAATCGCTCATCGGATATGTAAGGATCCGATGCCAATACACGCTCGAAAAGCGGGAGCACTTTTTGACATAGTGTACCGCCGATCCGACCGAGACCAATGATACCCAATTTCTTGTCGTGAAATTCCATCACCTGTTTTACAGGCGGTTTGCCGAAATTCTGTCTTAAAGAATTATGTCCCTGCAGCAGGCCCCTGGTGCAGGCGTACATCAAAGCGATTACATGGTCGGATACCGAATGATTGGCGTAACCCTGGACATTGGCCACTTTAACATTGTGCCGTGTGGCCGCAGCAAGATCCAGATTGTCGTAACCGACCCCATACCGTGTAATTGCTTTTACCTGTGGAACCGCTTGCAAAAACTCTTCATCGATCTCGGTATGACGTATTAGCAATCCAACCGCATCTTTTGCCATATCCATTTTTCCCGCCCGATCGTGCCGTTCTCCGGAAAAGATCTCGAATCGGTAGCCTGCATCGGCAAATATTTTTTTTTCATAACAGTACGATTCGTATCCCGAATCCAGTACTACAACTTTACCTGTCATGAGTTATTTCCATTAATGGGCGATTCTGTGAGATAAAACTATATTGGTTCCTTGGACTTTCACTGATCCTGCGCCCAGGCAGCAATTTCATCCAGTCGTTGCTGAATGTCGTTATCCGACAACCATTCACCACGCACCATCACTACTGCCACCTCACGCAGGTTTGAGATATCCAGAAGAGGATTGGATTCCAGCAGAACCAGATCGGCGCGCCTGTCTACCTCTACGGTTCCAAATTGATCAGGTTTATCATAAACAATCATTTCCCGATTCATTGGTACCTCATTCACATTGGTGATGGCGTACAGACCGGGAACAACTGGCTCTTCCCTCTCACAACTGAATATCCCGGCTACGAGAATCAGAAGACCTATAAGAGTGTACATCCATTTTGAACTTTGATAAACCGAAAATGCAAAAGTCATAATAAATCTGTAATTGATTATAGGTAAGTTGATCAATAACAGAAACAAAAATTAACATTTCAATCGTTCGATTGCTTGAAAAAGTTGAATAAAAAAAATTATTAAACAAATTTATTCTGAAGGCCTACTATACCATAAGGTTTATTAACGAATCATTTAAATAAGCAAATAAATGCCATCCGATTATTTAAGTACCACATTTTTCGTCCTTGCAGATCCGACCCGCCGGGCTATTCTGGCCAGTCTCACTACCGGAGAGAAAACAGTATCTGATCTGGCTTAACCATTCAACATGAGTATGCCGGCCATCACCAAGCACTTGAAAGTTCCAGAGCGTGCTAAACTCATTGAACGAAGCCGGGTGGCACAGTATCGGACCTGCCGATTTCATCCGGAACCGTTGAAGGAAATCAATCAATCAATCAATGTCCCATTTTCAACCGTCACATCAAATAATTCGCAGAATCAAATAGGAGCACACCTTAAAGGCAACCCTTTTTCCGTAATTCGAGTATGGGCTAAACAAAGATCGCGGGTTCAACCGTATCGAAGTGAGTTTGGGCGGGCCCACGACAAATGATAACCGGAAAAAGGATTTATATCATGAATGTTGTAAGTTTTCAGCCGGCAACTGCGGATAAACCAATAACCGGACAACCGATTGCCGGTACTTTATCCATTCTGCTTATTATTACACTGATTGGATGCGGGAATGATGTTACCGGACCCGACGATGATGACTGTCCTCCGGATGCTGTGTGCGTTGGCATGACAAGCAATTCTTTCGTGCCTGCGAATATTGAAGTGGAAGTGGGCACAACCGTCCTGTGGATCAACAACAGCAGCGAAGCTCATACCGTGACCAGTGGCAGCAATGGCAACCAAGACGGCCGATTCAACAGTGGCAACATCTCGCCGGATGGCGAATATTCCTATGAATTCACTGAAGCAGGAACGTATCACTACTACTGTATTCCGCATGTGCAAATCGGTATGACCGGAACGGTTACCGTGGTCAACGGCAACAGCAATTAATCAATCTGCAACAATGCATCGTCAACCCTGATAGTGAGAGGTATATTCATGATCTCTGTCATAATTCTGATCGTGCTTATACAGTCATGGCCTGCCGTAGTTTCGGCCGAAACTGACAACCCCGAAGATGTTGTGTACTATACCGAATCGGGACATGCTGAATTCACCTCCCGCGTGCCGTTGCACACTTTCACCGGAGAATCCAGGAACCTTGTGGGAATGATTGATCTGCAAAAAAATGTAATCGATTTTTATCTGGATCTCTCCACACTTGAAACCGGAATAAGTCGACGAGATCGCGATATGTTCCGGACACTCGATGTTGATGAATTCCCGTTCGCTGAGTTTAGTGGTACACTCGATTCCGGGTTTGACTACCAGTCGCCTGAGAAACAGAGCGTTGTTACCAGAGGTGAATTTAAAATTCACGGAGTAACACAGGATGTGAGCATTGAAGGAACACTGCAGATGCAGGGAGAAAATTTGTATCTGGAAGCGGAATGGACATTAATGCTTGAGGATTATGATATCGAACCCCCGGGAATACTTTTCTACAGGGTCAACGATGAACAGGAGCTACGGATTGAGGTCACACTTAGCCCTCATAGCCGAGATATTTTATCTACAGGTAACTAATTGTTATTCTGGCGTTACTCGTTACTAAACAAACAACCGATACCGGTCCGACCGGCTGTAAAGCATATTTAAATAAGTTCCTATGATGACAAAAAATCTGATACCCATCATCGCAGCCATTTTATTGCTTATGTTGTTGCTGCCAGACATATCCGGGGCACAGCTTCCCCGCGAACGAGTTACTCCCGATCGACCGGTCGAATATACCTTCTGGGCATCGAAGAATATCGGCATAAGTACGGTTCACCAACTGCCCGCACGAAATCTAAACACGACCGTTCTTCATACATTCGGACTGGTTCACGGAGGTGAGCACTACCGGGGAATTGACCGTTTTTTCGGTCTGGATGACGGGGCTAATACACGGATTGGCCTGGAATATGGGATCACAGACAGGTTGTCGGCCGGTATCGGCAGAATGACATTCAACAATATTGTGGATGTGAGTGGAAAATATCATGTAATGAGGCAGACAAGGACCGACAGCAGGCCATTGGACCTTGCCGTAAAAATGTCGATTGGGATCAATACGATGCCGGGGTTGGGGTTGGATTTTGACGAACGCCTCAGTTATTTCGTATCGCTGATGATAGCCCGGAAATTCGACCATTTCAGCCTGCAACTGACTCCCATGGTAACCCATTTTAACCATACAGTAGGTGATAATGAGGATCAGCTTTTCGGACTGGGTATTCTTGCAAAAAGGGAACTGAGCGACCGCTTTGCACTAAGTGCGGAGTATCTCCCGGTGATCGGAGACCGCAACACAGGAACGAATGACGCGATGGCGGTAGCCTTAAATATCGACACCGGAGGACATGTATTTCAGGTTTTTCTGACCAGTTCACAATGGCATAATGAGCAGTTTATCATGGCCAATAACCGCGACCGGTTCTGGAGGGGTGACTTCCGGTTCGGGTTCAATATTCACAGGTCATTCCGTCTGTAAATGGAAGGAAGTGCTTGATGGTAAAATGCAGCATATGTCAGATTGCAAATAAAAGGTTGTTACTGCGGATATGGAAATGTAATTTTAAGTCATTATTTAACAACCAGATGTACAAATCAGATACCCTTGCTTGACAACATTATAAAAGGGTGCCGTCAAAAGCGCCGTGAAAGCCAGAAGCAACTGTATGAAATGTTCTATGCATACGGTCTGAGCATCGCTTTGCGCTATTCGGACAACAGGGAGCAAAGTGTTGCCATCCTCAATGATGCATTTATGAAGGTATTCGACAACATCCGAAAATATGACCCGAAACGACCGTTCAAACCCTGGCTTCGCAGAATCGTCATCAATACATCAATTGACCATTTCAATAAATACCGAAAACCGGAATTGGCGCATTATGAATATTCCGAAAACAATATGGAAGAAGAGGAGACCATCCATAGCGAAATTGCCTACCAGGAAATCATTGGATTGATACAGCAACTGTCACCATCATACCGGACTGTTTTTAATCTCTATGTTATAGAGGGGTATACTCACGAAGAAATTGCAATAAAGCTGAGCATTACCGAGGGTACCTCAAAGTCCAATTTGGCCAAAGCAAAAAGGAATTTGAGGGTCATATTGGAGAAACATTTAACCTGACGGGAACTATGTCTGCTAAAAACAACAAAAAGGATTCTCTTGAACAGTTTTTTAAAAAGAAGGCTGCAGAATATGATATCGCCTATCGGGAAGAGGATTGGCTCAGGCTGGAAAAGAAACTGGATGTAAGGGATGCTCAGATCGCTTATCAGAGAAAAGTACGCTGGATTGCGGCTGCTGCAGTGTTTGCGATCTCCCTGCTCGGATATTTTACCTATGATAATTATGTGCGGCTAAACGAGCTCAATCGGTTGCTCAGTGAAGATAGCACACATCTGACGGAAGCAGATCGGGAAATTGATGCGGACCGGAGTATGGACCCGGATCGTATAATGGGGGAAACTCCTGTCGAAAGTGATGATCCCGGACCCGGCGCACTTATTAATGACGATGCCTTTTTGTCGGATCTGGACCAATACATCGAAATACCTGGTGAAGTTCCGCTGCAGGATCGCGAAAGTCTGTTGCAGGATCGTGAAAGTCTGCTGCCAGACAGGGACGGCACACGTCACCATCTCGACGAAGCTTTACCGGATGATCCTGTTGTGGATCGTGGAATTTCACCATTGGTCCAGGTGCCTGAGCGATTTTTTACATTTGCCAAAGATAGAGATGAGATTTTGACAAGTGTCAGATGGGAGTATATAGAGGTCCCGGTGCATGCCAGGATGCCACAGGTCCCGGGGGCATCCGATGATATGGAGCCGGTTGACCGTACGGGTGTCACCGGCTTAACGGCAATTGCGGCTATGCATCGAAAAGTCGATCTCCGCGAATCGAAAACACCCGTCCGATCACGTTTTTCTATCGGTTTGGTGACAGCACCGGACCTGAGTACCGTGAGCAGTTTTTCAGGTTTCTCCAACCCCGGGTACAAAATCGGGGTTACGGTTGATTATCAGTTAACATCCCGTTTGTCTGTTTCAACCGGACTCGTGCCCTCCATGGTACGATATTCCGCTGAATACCGCGAGTATAATCTCACCGGTTATTACAACTCCGGAGACCAGGGGCTGGTTAGTATGGCCGGAGAATGTTTGCTTTTTGACATCCCAATAACTCTGGCTTATGAATTGTTTGATTTCGGAAAATCGGGACTGTTTGTTTCGACAGGACTCTCTTCCTATATCATGCTGAATGAAGAGTATTTATTCAGCTATGAAAGGGATACAGGCGAGGGTATAGAGAGTTGGAGTGACCGCACAGGTACCCGCCACTGGTTCAGCAACGCCGGATTTTCGATCGGGTATGAGAGGGAGATCACCCGAAAGATCAGCCTGAGAGCCGAGCCTTATGTGAGAATCCCCGTCAGAGAAGTAGGGTGGGCGAACATCCGGCTTTATTCTATGGGCAGCTTTTTCTCGATTCGGTATGCTTTGTGAAATCCGATAACTGGCATCGGATTCTCTTACAGCTTTATAAAATATTCGGTTACATTTATGTTTTTACATAAATTGGGAGTATTGTTATTATTAATAAAGCAAATAATGCAACTTTTGTAAATATGTCATCTAACTTTCAGATTCCCTATTATTACCGCACAGTTATGCCTTACCTGGTTTTTGCAGACGCAGAAGCATTTCTGACGTTTGTGAGGAAGGTTTATCAGGTTATTTCGGATCACACCCGGAGAGAAATCATCCATCTGCTATCGGGGCGACCGCTGCCCGTCAATGATATAGCCGGAAAAAGCAGACCGTATATACGGTTTCTCTGAATTTGCATTAAAAATGTATTAAACAGGAGACATTATGAATAAGAAAAACGGGAGCATTTCAGTCGAAGGACATTGGGCGACCATCACTTTTAAAAGGCAGCTTCCCTTTTCTATTGAAAAAGTTTGGGAAGCAATTACCAATCCGGAGCAACGGGAACAATGGTTCGGCCCAACAACTATTGAGCCAGAAAAAGGAGGAGCTATTGAGACCATTGCAGAAGGTCCTCCGGCTCCTGTAGAAGTGCGACGCAGCAAGGGAAAAATCATTTCCTGGGACCCGCCACGTCTCTTTGAATACGAAGAAGAATCATCTAATGCAGGCAAAACGATAATCAGGTTTGAATTGCAATCCCTTGGTAATGAAACGTTGTTTCGCCTGACAAATTCCGGTATAAGTACTTCGGATGCAGGGGGCTATGCTCCTGGATGGCATGCTTTTATCGATCGACTGGAATCCTATCTTGAAAATAAACCATTACCTGATTGGGGGCAACGTTATGGCGAAGTGCAACCGGCTTATGAAATTTACTGATGAATCATATATGACAGAAAACCCAGGTACGCAGTCGTATCATTAGAACTTTAATAAAACAAAATGGCACATTCGGTAACAACTATTCTCATGTTTTAAGGATCTGTCGAGGAAGCATTGAAGTTTTATACAAGATTATTCAAAGACTTGGAAATCACACGGATTGATCGATACGGCCCGATCGATGCAGGTACAGAAGGCTCAGCGATTTTACGGATCTTTCATGTATTGCGGATTTGATATGGCCAAAATGGTGAATGAAAGAATAGGTCGTCGAAATAATACAAAGAGCATTGACAGAAAAAGCAGGATGATACCGGCAACCCAAAACATGGCTCCCAATCCTATGGAAGTTGCTAAAGGTTGACTCGCCAGGGGTGAAATAAACTGTCCAAGAAAAATGGCAGTTGTCAGGCCGCCCACAGCTCGTCCGCGTATGGTTGCTGATACTTCCGAAGTGAGCCATACATTCAGGTTGGGGAAAAGCAATCCCATTCCCAGTCCGCAGAAAATTAGTCCGGCAAGTACCAGCCACAAGGCATGGGCAAAACCAATTAACAGATAACCCAATCCCATCAATCCGAAATTTAAGCCGAGTATGGAAACATAACCTGTCATGGCATAGATCCGTCCATAATTGAGTGAAGTAATCATCCCGAAGAGGGTTGAAAGCGCAATGGCCAGGCCGCTGATAGTAGGGCCGGCACCGATCAGAGACTCAAGATGGAAGGGTATCTGAAGGGGGACAAAGTAGAATAGAGTCATCCCGAAAAATCCAATAAAATAAAGCAATCCAAGCAGTTTGAACGGTTTTACTTCTGGCGGGACTGATGATTTTCCGGCACTTGAGGATGTTTCAGCTCTGGCCGGTTCACTAAGTGATGTTATTACCATTGGTATCAGCAAAATAGAGAAAAGGTAAATGGTGAATGGCCACCGCCAACCTAACTCAGCAAGAGCACCTCCGCCGGAAAGGAAAAAAACACCACCAAAACCCATGAAAGCGGCTTGTAAACCCATGAATTTTGAACGTTCGGGCCCATTATAATAATCAGCAATCAGGGTGGTGGCAGTGGTCATAGCTCCGGCTACCGCTACGCCGAGCAGTGCTCGTCCGACCAGAATAGCACCAATGGAGTCGAGGTAAAGACCGGAACTGCCGGCGATTCCATACATAAGGAGAGACGGGATGAGCAGGCGCAATCGGTTGCTGCGATCAATGATCAATCCGGTTAACGGTGCAGAGA
>SLQC01000097.1 GCA_007131625.1 Balneolales bacterium
AAGCATGGCCCAGGATAAAATCGATCCCTTCTTGCGCACACTGATCCGCCAGCCAGTACCAGCAAAAAATATATTCCACTCCAACGACAAGGCCTTGTCGAAAGGGCTCTATGGCTTCTAATAAACTTTCCGGATTACAGTGCCGGTTCTTATGAAACACAATATTCCCATCTGCATCAAGGATACAGATGAACATGTTTCTTGCGTGAAGATCGGTTTCACTACGATTGATTTCAATACGATCGATTTCACTTCGTGAGAATCGCTTCGCTCGGGGGTAGTTATTTCAGCTAACAAAAGCCTTCTGCTTTTTTCATAATTATCGGTACGCATTCGGTAGATGCGGTAGATGTATGTGCCGCTGGACAGTTTTGAAGCATCATACTTAAGCTCCCTTGCCAGGAAGCGGCAATATAGTCAGGGTCCACATCGCAAAAATGGTCAGTGCCATGGCGGTTGCAAAAACTGCCGGCCAGACTTTGCTTGCATCGATGGAAGTGCTTGTGGATGACCCGCCTCTGAATTTTACATAAAGCTCTATTCCCAGCAATGTGGTTGTTGCAGCGGCTGACATCATGCAAAATGGACATACCGCACCGATCACACCAAGTTGGAGATATACAAAGCCGAGCGATGCAACAAATCCGACTGCAGTGATAGGTAAAAGCATTCTTTCCAATGTCTGGTTTTTGGTCGAAAGCCAGAGCGCACCGGGGGCAATCATCATGATGTAATAGACTGCTCCGACCGTTGCAAGGTGGATGGGGCCGATATACGCCCATTTGCTGGTGATTACCTGCATACTGCCGGGAAGATTAGCATCGGCCGGGATTAACGGAATCGCCCAGAAATGCACTGCCGTTAATATGATGCTGGCTACCCAGCCCAACATGGCAACTCCTATGAAACTGATAATTAATTTATTCATGACTCGTAAAGATTTGTTTTTAAGATTTTTATTTGAAAAGTGTGTATTGCGTATTCATTTATATATGTATTTAAATAACTATATACAATATAAAATTAAGTCCCCCTTTTGTCAAGGGATTATATCGTAAAAGTCAAATCATATTTCAAACGGTATTTACATAGTAAGGTATGGCTCATGGTAGCAACCATGATATTATTGTCCGGCTTTCTGCTCACTTCAGTTTTGCCTGCCTTTATTTTCATTAACACAACCGGTACGGAAGCAATAGTAGTGGCATTAGATGCTGACGATTTAACTGACTCTGAAATCGAGACTGTTAATCTTTTACTGGACTTCGGGTTAGTGCCGATGTTGTAAGTGCTTCGGGCATTGATTCCGAGGCACTGGAAGCTTATAAAATAATTGCGGAAAGTGAAGATTGTGCTGTTTCAGCGGGGGCAAGGCGCTCATATTTACCTATAATCCTGCCGGAAGGAATCGATTGAATTGCTCACTCCATCCCGATAATCATTGAAACCACCCGCTTGTCGACGGGTTCAAGCATGGGTAGCCTCTCCAGCACATGTGCCAACGCCGCCTCATCGAGCGGATTTTTCCGCAAGTGCGCATTGATATTTTTAAGCCGGATATTTTGATATTTCCTGTTTTTCCGCTCGGTTTCGATCCAGCTAATCAATACCGGTTGCACCACATCGAGCCATCGATTGGCCAGTTCGTACCAATCCACTCCGACTTCACCCGGGTTTACACTGCCGGCTCTATTTTCAATTCCTGTTCTGGCAATATCACCGATTTTACTACCGCTACCCACCCTGCTGTCGCTAACAAGGTCTCGACAACGACCGGTCGGCTTTCTGATGCTCCTCAAATTCAGCTATCACCTCAACAGTACTCAGCGTCTCTTCGGCAAAGGCATCGCCACGCGTACTCATCTGCCCGGGCAGTGCGATATTGCTACCAATCAGGTCCACGACCATCTGATGACGGTGATAAAAATTGCGGTCAGTCTTAAGGCGGAAGCATCCCTTTCGTCTCAATCAGCCGCGCGACCTGCCTGGCTTTTCCCGTCTCCCGGCAGTCGCTCATTTTTTCGGCAAACGCAGCAATCTCCTCCAGCAGCGTGATCTCCTCCTCACAGGTCTCCTGCCACCTTTTGGTGTCACTCACCCATTGCGGAAGCGGGATACGCAGGTTGGTGGCCGGTTTGTCTTTCTGAAGCTCGCGCACCCGTCCGATTATATTCCCGGTTGCGTTCTGCTTGAACACCCTGATGTCGAAGGCCTCCATTGCCACCGTTGTCCCTTTGAGATGCTCGACAAGCGCGGCGCGGCTCGAACGGAGCATATTCCGGATGTTATAGCGTGTCAGAGCCGGTCCCATCGACAATCGCTTCTTCAAAAACGCCTGCTCTCGTTCTTCGTTGTAACGATCGTATGCATCAGCTTTCAGGTTGGCCAAATATATGATACCCCTCAGCCGGGTGATGCGTTTTTCTTTCTGTTTCACGATTTTGATATCTTCTTTGGTTTCTTCAGTCTTGTAGGTTTCCGGTCGGTTGACCGGATAGCGGCACAGCTCCCCGAATTTATCGCGGTAAGCCTCCGGATTCGCCGTGATGGCATCATTCAGTTCGTGCTTGGTGCGCCGCACCATATAACGATGCACATAGGTGCGAAGCTGGTCCATCTTTTCCGGACTCCGGGCATCCCGGCTGCTCATCAGATCCCGATAGGTCTTGTACGCTTCGTCGCTGAGGTTGTCGAGTCCCAGAATTTCCACCAATCGCAACAGATCTTCTCTACGACGGTTCAGTGGTGTGGCGGTGAACAGGATCACATGATCGGCCCGGTTCACTATAATCGAGCGACTGCGTGCAGAAACCTTATTCAGATAATTATGTGCCTCATCCACCAGCAAAATATGCGCATCCCGGATCTTTTGCAGAATCTCTGACGACCTCTCATTATCCGGATTGCTCAGCAAACCGTGTGAAACAGGCTCGGCCATCGACTGATGCAGGTGATTCAATTCTTTTTTCCAGGTATCGATCACCAGCGGCGGGCAAATTATCTGGTAGTTCGCCCGGAATTGTGCGGACAGTTGCCATAAACGGTTCAACAACGCCTCAAGCAGCCAAGCGCCCATGCGGGTTTTTCCCGAACCGGTCGGATCGGCGATATCACAGATATCGTTGTACCCTTCCAT
>SLQC01000085.1 GCA_007131625.1 Balneolales bacterium
AAACAGACACCGGGCTTGCCGGTCAGACGTCCATAGGTTGCGGCCATGAATCCGGCGCCCTGTTCATGCCGGGTTACTATTAATGTTATACTCGAGTTTTTCAGCGAGTTGAGTACATCCAGGTTTTCTTCTCCCGGAACAGCGAAAATATATTCCACCCCCTCATTTTCCAGTGCTTTTACAAACAGATCTGATGTTTTCATATGAGTTGGCTGCGTAAATGGTTCCTAAGTTATACATGCTAAAATACGTTTATACATTGTCATTTCCGGCAATTCCCGAACCCGTAACATATCGCTTACTTTACCACCAGATCGAGTCCATTCACCTGATGGTGTGCCGGCGTTTTGTTCCGGAGATCGTCAAGCCTGCATAATGAAATATTGTTTCATCGTAAAATTTCTTCCCTGTTTTTCAACAGTGCCTGCAGTTTATCCAGACCCTGCCGCATCCGGGTTTTCACTGTTCCGAGAGGGATATTATACGTTTCGGCAATTTTTGACTGGGAAAAACCCTCAAAATAAGCGATTTCGATCATTTCCCGTTGTTTGGCCGGAATGTTGTTCAAAGCATTCTTCAGGATTTCAGCTTTTTCATCAAGCCACATCATTTCGTGGGGTGATTTTTCATTGGAGACAAGAGTGGCGAACGGTGCAGAGTACTCACCTGACACGTGTTGTTGTTGCATCCGGTATGACTTGCTGCGAATTTTATCAATGGATTTATTGCGGGCAAGTGTTATCACCCAGGTATATACCGATCCTTTTGAAGCATCAAAACTGCCGGCATGATCCCAGATCAACAGAAAAATTTCCTGCAAAAGATCTTCTGCAATTTCTCTGTTATTGACGATCGTCCTGATCAAACCGAATAAGATAGCCGAGTACAAATCATACAGTTGTGCCAATGCTGCTTCGTCGCCTTTTGATATACGCTCCAATAGAGCCACATCATTATTGTTATGACTTTTCCGGCATAAAACCGATGACAAGTTCATTACACTCATTGTATTATGATTGCGATAAAAGTGGAAATTGGATTGAACCGCAAATGATAAACTTTGATTTACGGATCGACGTGAAAAGCTCGCAACGCAGCCATTAATATTTTACCGCTTATTCGGTCACGGTAGTCTGGATTGACGTACTGAAACAGGATTTTTCCGGAGGTATTGGTTATAAAGACAGCCGGAACCGGTAGTTGATGATGATCATGTCCCGAGCGAGCTACGATATCCATACCGTTATTTTTCAGTCGGGCAACCGTTTCATCATTCTCGCAATAGGCCACACCGAATGCACGTGCCACTTCCATAGAGCTGTCGGAGAGAAGAGTATATCCCATCTCATATTCTTCAAAGGACTCACTTAAAAACCCGGGTTGGTCGGGGCTGATGGCCAGTATTTGGTATTCAAGGTCGTAAACTTCGTTTTCGATGGATGCGAGTTCAGCCAGATGAGCGTTACAAAACGGACACCAGCCGCCCCGGTAGAAAATGAGGAGTGTCGGTTGCCCGGATATCAATGCGACAAGTGAGTGTTCCCGGCCATCCACATCCTGTACCGATAGATCGGGCACCGGGCTTCCGATCAAAAGCGGTTGAACATCGAACGGATCGTCCGGTGCATTATTCGTGTTTTGATCCTGTGCATCGGTGAAGATTGAAAAACCTGAAATCATCAATGACAGAATAAGGGCTTTTGTGTTCATACATTTGAGGTGTGTGGTTTAGGGATAACTGTTTCCATTTCAATGATTGTCGATAAAGACTTTCCGGATAACGTGGCGAATGTTTTGAACCGGAACAATGATTCCGGTCTCGAATGCATCACCAAAATTATGATCAATAGTCGTCTCACCGAACCAAATCCTGTTTGAAAGAGACATGTATGATTTCAGAATGGCAGGTAGTGTCTCTCCGTTTGGCTTTAAGAGACGGTTCACCCTTTTTATCCGGTTACCTGGGTTATCCTCTTCCCCAGGCTCAACGGGATACACGAGGTCTGTTTCATTGAGCCCAAGATCGCCAGTTTCTACAGGTCCCGGCATCTTTTCTTTCCCTGGGTTATAACGGTATTGTTTTTTGGCTATAAGCATGGGTTCAGGCGGTGCATAATGGCGATGTAAATATCGAATCAGGCCGTCTCTGGCACTTGGAGGCATCGTCTTGTACAGCGACACATTTCCAAAAAAGTAGCGAATGTTCGAATGTATATGTAACAGGGCTCCAAGGCCTTTCCAAATCGCATAGAATCCCAACCGACTTCGTCTGGCAGAAGCATTGACCACCGATCGCCCCAGTTCCAGCGAATAGGGCAATACCTCTTTTTTGAAAGTCTCCGAATAGTCAAACAGACTGGATGTGCGTAAACAGCTTGTTTTACCGTCTGCCGCCCGACTGCCCAATTGGTACCGATACAATGCCACCAGCTGGTTTTCACCGGGATCCCATACGATGAGCTGGATATAGGCATTGTGACCGGTGTCCAGATCATCCAGATCGTATTCCAACCCACGCCCGGCTCCTCTCTCCCTGTAGGCAACCTCACGAATATGTCCTATTTCTGTGAGTGTCACCGGACAGTCGTTTCCGGAAAACCGGAATACTTCCAGTTCACGAAATGTTGATATGGGCGTCAAATCTGCCAGTTCATCAGCAATAGCCGAAGATGCTGGAGGAGAATTGTTTGTAAGTTTCGTTATCATGTCGCAACGGTCTTGGATATTCGCATGGATGAGGCCGGCACACTCCGAAAATTTTCAGGAAGTTCTTCACAGATATGCTGCAATGCTGCAGCCCGCTTGATATCATTTTTCCCCAATGAAAGTATCTGCTTTCTGGTAAATGCCGGTCCCGACGTAATGGAAAACATCCGGCAGGCCGGATTGAAAAACTCGCGTACCAACAGCAGCATTTCCAGATTCAATTTTATACCTGCAAGTCGTCGCAGTCGGGCCAGGCCATAGAATAATCCGGAATTGTATCCATCAATATGGACGGGTACGATGCAGCGATCCGTCTGGCGGGCAAGCTTGACGGGCATCTTCTGCCATGATGCCTCCTGCATCCTGCCGTTTATTTTGCGAGCCGTTACTCCGGCCGGAAAGATCAACAGTGGGGTATCGCTTTCAAACATGCACATAAGCAAATCCACGGATTGTCTGCTTTTTCGATAGCGGTCGACCGGTACCACATAAGGTCTTAAATGGGGTATTTCCCACAAGATATCCGTGACCACCAACCGTATATCGGTATAGTGATTTAATAGCCAGCTCAAAAGTAACAGGCCGTCAATACCGCCGGTCGGATGGCTGGCCAGGAATACCGGCCGTTTATCCGGTTGTGGCAGTTCGGACGATCCGGTAGTGACCCTGCCCTGTACGCCCAGATGGTTTAATACCGTTGGTGCAAAATTTCGGTATGAAACATGTTGCAGATTGTTCAGCAACCCGTTTACTGACGTTTCTCTGGCCAGCAGTTTTATCAGACCGATTGTCCATCGGGGCAGTTTTCGGGCGAGTTCAGGGTTTTTATCATGAATAATCTTATTAATATCGATACGGTTTGTTATGTACCGGTCTGATGAAAAAGTATCTGTCTGTGCAGCCGACGTGACAGACATTTTTCCCGGGTTATCATTTGTATGTAATCCGTAGCGCTCCCCCGCTACTGCAGCTCTTTTATCCTGTTGATTCTTTGTGCCGGTTATGGATAGTGCAACGTTACCGGGTTTACTTGGGAGTTGATGTTCGTAACCCGTTTCGCGTGTCGTGGCCGGATCACCGGGCTGATATGTCATATGAATAGTGTCGGCATCCAGCCGGATCCGGGTCAGGCTAACAGTACCCTTGTCTTTGCGTCGCATGGCTATGGAAAAGGCTGACAGCCACGGATGGCGGGTACAATGCAATGTCATTTGACGGTTGTCGGACAGGGACTTCAAAAATCCATCCGTTGCTTTTCGGAAAATGCGAAGGCGCATTCGTTCGGTAAACGAAGGTAATAAGGATGAGGTGCTGGTCACGGGAAGCGGAGCTATTAGTTCTTCCAAGTCCTGCCCGTTCCAAAGCCATTGAAGTGGGGGTTGAACTCCCTGAAAAACAACGAGAAGAAATGGTTGGTATCGAAAGAGATCCCTGTTTTTCAGGATTTGACGAAGTTCAAACAGACCGGAGGCCGTTGAAATTTCCCGTACCAGCAAGCCCCTGCTCGAAAAAGACACCGTTTTTCCGTCAATCGGGTGTCGTCGATTGTTCATCTTCATCCCGAACAGGCTTGAAAACTTAAAATGTCCATCATCGGGGGTGGATTTATAATGGTTCAACAGGCAAAAAACCATCCCGCGTTCATTAGCTGCAATCCAGGTACCACCGCCTTCCGGATCCGTTGGTGACAAGACAGCCGTATCCCGAATCAGTTCCACTTTTGGCGGCGCGGCCTTCTGTCTGGACAAAAGTTCATCACGATTGAAAACGATGTTCAGATGATTTTCATGAATTTGCCAGCTGAGTGTACACATCGATTATATATTAAAAGGGTATTAATGGAACGAGGTTAAACGATTCGGTCGGGATCGCTTACATCCGGAAGCGGACCCCGATATCGAAAAATTCGGCGCAGCCATTTGACCACGGTACTGCTTTGATTTTTGATGTACCATTGGTCGGCGGCTCTGCGTGCTCCCAGGGCATAAGTGGGATACGGATAGATGGTATCGGCTATTTTTTTTAGGGAAAGCCCGTTTCGCATGGCCAATGCGTATTGACCGATAATTTCTCCGCCATGCGCTCCCAGAACATCCGCACCGAAAATTTTCCCGGAAAACTTTTTAGCATAGATTTTTATCCAGCCGGTCGTAGCTTCATCGGTGATGGCCCGGTCGATCATGCGGTACGGGAATCGATAGATTTCGTATGATATCTTCTGACTGTCAAGTTCCTGCCGTGTTGCACCCAAATGTGCTATTTCCGGATCCGTATAGGTACACCAGGGCACATGTTTGTTGTCGATTTTCATCGGAAATTTAAGAAGAGCATTTGCGACAGCTACTTTGGCCATGTGTTCCGACATATGTGTAAACTGATACCGGCCGGTTACGTCCCCGACAGCATAGATATGACGTCGGTTCGTCCGGCATTTCTCATTTACCGTAATGCCGGATTTTGTAAATTTCACCCCTGCGGCTTCGAGTTGCAGAGATTCCAGATTGGGTCTGCGGCCGGCAGCCACAAGCAGTTTTTCTGCCGTCAGTGTCCGGGATTGTCCATTTTGCGAAATGGTTACGCTCCCCATTTGTTCAACCCCCTCAACAGCAGAGACCTTGGTGCCGAGATGAAATGTCACCCCTTCATTCTCGAGCTGTTTGCGCAATATGTCGCTTAACTCTGGGTCATCCCGGACCAAAATCCGATCAGCCATATCCACGACATCTATGCGGGTTCCAAGGCGCTGAAAAGCCTGCGCCATTTCTATGCCGATAGGTCCACCTCCGATAATGATCATGCTGTCGGGCCGGTTCCGGATTTCGAAAATCGATTCATTGGTATAGAAGGGCGTTTCGCTGAAACCGGGAATCGGAGGAACCATGGCACGACTTCCGGTTGCAATAATATAATATCGACTGGTAAACTCTTTTTCGCTGATTCAATCGCTCTGTATACGTATGGTATGCGGATTTACAAAGCTTGCGGTTTCCTCCCGGACATCAATCCCCATCTTTCTGAATTTGTCTGGATGATCGGCATCCCGGTAAATCTCTTCCCGAATGGAATCTAACGAGTCTGCAATCGAGCCGAAATCGACGGTTCTGCCTCTTAACCGGGCAATTTTTGCATGATGCAGCAATGTCTTGCTCGGAATACAGCCCGACCAGGTACAATCGCCTCCCAACTTGTGCTTCTCCACAAGCATGGTTTTGGCTCCCATACTTACACCCATTCCGGCCGCGGTGAGTCCTGCCGCTCCACCGCCCAATACGATCAGGTCATACTCTTTATGCATTTGGTTTTACTCCTTTTTGTTCTTCGGCTGCTTCTTTCATTTTTGTTTGAATTTTTTGCCATGTGGCAAAGAGAGCATAACTAATGATTGCTGCAATCAATCCATAGACCCATAACGGTACATTTTCACCCACGATAATGAGATAGGTGTAGGAGGAAACGGCACATGCGCAAGCCATGAGAATGGGCCCCACCACCGATCTTTTATGGCGGACATTATAGACCAGCCAAGCAATGGCAAGCCAGAAAAATGGAACGGCTCCCACATAAATACCTCCGAAGATAAAAGGGTTAACTCCATAGGGCTCACCTAACCCCAGAAACCAGTTCACAAATTGTTCCCATTTAAAGTCCATATTTTCACTGATTTAAAATTCACATATAGTGCTGCGTTTCCCTGGCTCGTTTGTTTTGAAATTAGAACGATTTAACTGTCAAGTATCCCCTGACGACGGTACATTGATCCCTTTCCATTAGTCGTAATAAATGGCCTCCCACTGTGTGTCAGCGCGACGCATGAGGGTAAGATCCCCGCCATCGGTTTCATCCGCTTCACTGTTCCAACGACTCAGGGCATTTACGATACCAAACCTCATTCGGTAAAAAAGCAATAGACGATCATCCACAATTTTATACATATCAGGATTGATGTTGCGCATGTCACCATCCAGCATGGAGTAGGCGCAGTAGCCGCCGTATAGCGGTTCATACCGGTCCTGATCTGCAAGAAACTCCTGACGGTTTTCATCTGTAGCGAAATGGCAGGTTACACCCCGGTGAGTCACAGAGAGATCGGCACGGCCTTTCTTCGGTTCATCATCTTTGAAATAGGCGACAGGATCGTAGCCCTCTAATGCTACACCATTGTAAAGGTTAAACAACTCGGCACGTTTACGTTCCTCAGGGTTGTCTTGGGTAATCGCAGTTACCATCAGAAATAATACTGACAGCATCATGATTCCAGTTGTAGAACGACACGAAACCAGGGAATGGGAATTGAACATAGCGAACATAAGTGGTCTTGTAATTTTGGATTTTGATACAACCCATATAGTTAATTCATAGTTAATTCACAACGAAAAATCAGTGAGTCAATGAAGTTAACAATCGGTTTGAGGTACCTCACATTTTACCGTTAAATGATGGGACATTTTTGTGGTAACCAGGATGTAATTCATCCAATTAGACGTACACTCACAGTAATCCTGACAAATATCCTGACAATTTTTTATGAATTGTCATTAAAACCGCTTATTTCTTTGATAACACTCTTTTTGACAGGCTTCGGAAGTTTGGTTTCTTCAAAATGTTCATGTTCTGTGAACCACTTCGCTATCGCTTTCTGGAGGAATTTCGATTGCATTGCATACTCTGAGCATGCATGACACATGGAGGTGTGCAGTTTCAAACGAAACCGTTCAACCAGGGATAAGTCTGTAACAGAACGCTTTTCAATCAGTTCCGTTGCCCGTTTGCAAGACATAAGCAGCAGCGGCATTATTTTATTCATGAAAGCCAATGTTTCTCAATACACTTTTTTAAAAGTAATTTGGAGCGATGAATTATTTGCCAGTAATTAGACGGACGTACATTCAATTCTTGACAAATGTCCCGCGAGGATATACCCGAAAAATAGGTAAAGTTAACCGCAATCAACCATTTGGCTGGAAGGTCCTGCATGCATATGTCCAATATTTTCAAAAATTCCGGATCATCAAGGAGATGTTTATCCTCTTCCCAGTATGATCCCATGTTGTTTGGGGTCCACTGACCGTATTTGTCAAACTGGGATTCAGCAATTTGGCGGCCGGACTGTACATCTTCACTATCCAGACTCACGTAGTTGTTCGCAGCTTTTCTGTAATGATCAATAATCTTGTTCTTGAGAATGGAAATAAGCCATGTTTTCGGCCGGCTTTTTTCCCGAAACGAATCAAAATTTCTGAATGCCGACAGAAAGGTTTCCTGAACCAGGTCTTCGGCTGTTTCCACAGAAGAAGTTTTATGCAGCGCCCATGAATACAGCTCATCGCCGTATTCATCCACCCATTGTTCTACGGAATGCTTGTCATTATCCAATTTTTTGGTCATAGATACTCATGCCAAATGTGTCACAAAAGTTTTTCTTCCAAACAAATACGAAAGATCTGCCATTCCTCCTTGATATTACGTAATGTCATGGATAAAAACGTCTTTTTAATTCCAATTTTGTCATTGTCTGTTTAACAGATCGATATTCGGTTTTTTTAACAGAACATTACAGAGAGTACGAAATTCAGGTATGCGCTGGATTGCAACGGAATCTAATACAACCGGATATTTTTTTATTGAGTATAGCATTTGTACCACCTTTCTTCAGGATGTCAGGTTTGAGAGGAAACCCTATCGATTGCGAACCCTCTTTTTTGTTTTAGAAATCGGTCACATTTTATGGAATCGGCCTGTTTACTGCAAATGGATTATTGCCTTTACTTCAATTTTTTGAATAATATATAACATCTCAGGATCACTACTGTATCAAGATAGCAAAGTAACCGGCTTTTTAAACTCTTTGGAATGGAAGATTTATTAAATCTGAGGGTGCAGAAATATCGTATTGTATATATCTCATCGACTTAAACTTAAATGACTATCCGGTTTCTATAACATTCAATAACGGAATAAAGCAGATCCGGTTATCAACACCGCTTCAAATGCGATTTTCACGGATCATGGAGTTGGCATCTTTTGCCTTTGTTACACGTTGCGAACATTCATATAAACTTAAAACGTATAAATATACGTGAGTCACCTATGAAATGGCTTGGAATATTTGCAATTGTTCCACTTTTGACAGGCTCCAGAAGTTTGGCGAATTCATTTTTTTGTGTTTTGTGAGTCACTACGATCCCCCATATAACATGGCGTATCAGTTATTCAGAAATCAGCAATATGACCGAAATCTATCATAATTCTGAAATCGACGGCCGGTTCATCATCACCGACGATTTCAGTACAGATCTTTTCCGGGATGCCAACCGCGAAGAGATGCTGCAAATACTGCTCAAACGATTTATCATTAGATGCACGCGCCTGGCCCGGCTCACACGGGAGTTGATCGCGAACAGAGGCAGTATTTCGGATGAGGTCCTGGAGAATTTCTTCAAAACCGGATACACCAAAGAAAACCTGATTGATGTAATCGTAGGTGCCGGAGAAAAAAGCATCACCAACCTTTTGCACAACGTGACGGACGTGCCGATCGATTTCCCGGAAGCACCCGAATTGTCGGGAAGAATGTATGTAGCCGAAGCATTCGAAGACAACGAATCACAAAGCCACTGAACAGGAGGAATTTGACATGTCTACAATAAATTGGAAAAACGCGATTTTTGCCGGGATTGCCGGTACCATTCTGTTTGATCTGTTTGGACTCATCACCGGTTCCGGATGGTGGGATATTCCGGCATTACTGGGTGAACAAACAGGATTCGGGTTGCTATTCGGTGTCGCAGGACATTTCGGGAACGGAGTTTTACTGGCAATTCTTTATGCCGGAATCGCTCCGTCGTTATGGGGACCGGCCTGGGTTCGGCCGTTTCTGTTCATCTCCGTTCAGACCATCGTGCTCGTTTGGCTGTTTATGTTGCCTCTGTTGGAAGCCGGAGTAGCCGGACTTAATGCCGGCGTGGATATGGCCATCGGTTCACTGGTTCGCCACTGGATCTATGTGATTCCATATCTTTATTTCATCAACCGAGAGTTGTTCGCTACAGCCGGTTCGTCAAACGGTTAGTGCAATGGTTTGATGTTGCTGCCAATTTTGCTGCGAAACCGGTTTTATAACAACACAAAGACTCCTCAAAGTTCCGGGGACTTTTTATGTCGTTTATGTTTATTATGGTAATCACTGAATTCGAATCATTCTCGTGTGTGCCAATATCTCAACATGGGTGTTTTATGGATCTTAAGAATGTTTACACACTATTTAATAGAATCGGGTTATGGATCGTTTCTATTTTATAACAGTAAATTTTGGTATCGGAATGGCTGCTTAACTGGCCGGAGTTAACAAGGAAACAATCCGCTATTATGAACGCAGCAAGCTGATTCCGGAACCGGAGAGAATGGATTCCGGATATCGGCTGTATTCGCGGCGGCATACGGATCAAAGAAACCCTTACCGGCTTGATTGATACATGTGCTGGAAACGGCCCAAAAGGCGATTGTCCAATTCTGGATGCTCTGGAAGGCGATATAAATACCGGTAAACGGATGGTAGAATGAGCATAAGATTAGAATCAACGATTACCTGTCCGAAGTGCAACAATAGTGTAAATGAAACGATGTCTGAAAACTCCTGTCAATATTTTTGGCAATGTCCTTTATGTGAAAATGTGCTGAAGCCAAAAGATGGGGACTGCTGTGTTTTCTGTTCGTATGGAGATACCTTGTGCCCGTCAATGCAAACCTAATAAACGAAAGTTGTCGGTTTGGTAATGTGACTACTGAATAATCAAAAAATCAGACAGGTGAGCAATAATTCATTTGAACCTTCGCCAGGGATATTTTCTCTTCACTCAAAGTGAGCTACTTTACCGTTAAAACCTTGTTCTGATAAGCTTTTTCAACGAAATCAAGCTTTTCCATGAGCCGGATTTTCACACAGTATGCTAGTTATTCAGGACGATTTGCCCATTTTTTTTTTCATGGAATTGCACATTCGTTAGAAATTCACTACTCTATTGTTATCTGCTTACAGTTTCGTTTAATTCGACTTTTTAAAATAAGCCGGATGCCTGGGAGTGGATGCTTCAAGTTTTAATTCCAAAATGAACAAGGTAAAACATTATGTCAGAAGAAAGAGAAACTGGTGTTGTTAAATGGTTTAACGGCGCTAAAGGATTTGGTTTTATCAGCCGGAATAGTGGTGATGATGTATTTGTCCACTTTAGTGAAGTTCGGTCAGAGGGCTACAAATCTTTAGATGAAGGAGACAATGTTGAGTTCACCGTAGCTGAAGGTGAAAAAGGGTTACAGGCAAAGGAAGTGGTCAAGATTTAATACGATTTTAAGTTCCCCGTATTTATTTTCGTATAAGTTTGAAACTGATTGGCAGAGTTATTTTCAATTCATCAATAGTGTATTACACATTGATGATAAGGGGTAATGTAATGCCAGTTTAACTATATCTCGCCTACCCGAAGTGGGAGGTGATATATAATTTTATGCCTCCCAATAATCCTCACATTTGCTGCAACATCACCGGCTGAAGTTTCTACCCATCGGCATAATAAATGAGTGTGCAGTCTGGAAACTGGAACCTCATGTCGGGATGTTGTATCAAATGTGAATGTGATGATATCGGATCCACTTCATTGGAGATTTTTTGTGATCTTTATGAGCACCTAAACTATTTTATAGTAACAAGTTACCGATATGTTGGTTATTACCGGTGACCGACATTTGGAATTTTTCGGATTATCCAGCATTTAAAGTCCACTTAAAGAACCTGGTTTGTCGCTATTATCCAAGTAATCAAACTACACAACAAAACGAATGGGCAGATTAGCTCATCTGATAAAATTATTTTCACCATCTTTCATCATTGATACGATATCGGATAAAATAGTAGCAGAAATGAACAAACCTACTGCTAAGGGCTCCTTGAATCATTTTTCAGGTATTTTTTTTCTATTGATATTTGCATTGACCGGTTGCAATGATGCGCAAGATCGTAGATCTGAATTTAAGTCGGAACGTGGAAAGTTTGCGAAAAGTCAAAACGGGATGGTGAGTTCCGCACATCCATTGGCCAGTGAAGCAGGCCTGAAAATGTTAAAAAATGGTGGAAATGCTGTTGATGCTGCCGTGGCATCTGCCTTTGTTCTGAATGTTGTTGAGCCAAATATGTCCGGTATTGGCGGAGGCGGAAGCATGCTTATTTGGAATCAAACAAATCGCATAGTGGATTATGTGGATTTTTATTCGGCAAAACTTGCTGCTACTTACATGGATCTTGATAATGAGCACGATGAGGAATTCAACTTGCTTTCTACCGGTATTCCCGGCACCGTAGCGGGATTACTGGA
>SLQC01000420.1 GCA_007131625.1 Balneolales bacterium
GCCTTAGTGGCCCTCGGCCGCCTGGCGGTGCTTCTCGCGCTTGGTGAGGCGGTAGTAGATCAGCTCCAGCTCGGCGAAATACTTCATCTCACGGTCGTAGCCGTAGGCAGCTCCGAGCTGCCAGCCTTGGAGCGTTCTGACCTCTATGGTTTCCCGCTTGAACTGAGCTTCCCTGCTGTTCGCCATATTATCCACTGCGCGTAGCGTAATTATGCGTAACAGCCCAGCGCTTAAATGATATAGGAGAAGTCGACTTAGGCCGTTAAACAGCCTGGGCACGCCGCATCATTGGCGAAGCTTGCCCAAGGCCTGCTCCAACAGCTCCAGTGACTGACGGTGCTTGTCAGCCCACATCTTCTGGATATTGGCGAGCTTCCAACGCACGGCAGGCAGTCGATCAACGCCCGGCAGCGGAAGCAGCGCCCAAAAAGTCAGTCCGGGGTGTACCATGTACATGATAGTAATGATAATTCCGGCACGTGATATCGTGTTGACATTATACATGAATGCCGGTCCGAAATACTCCCGAACCCGAACGACATCTTCGGTCGCCCTTGTATACAGATCTCCGGCCTTGATGCTCTGATAAAAAGATTGCGGCAGTTTCTGCAGATGGTGATAAATTTCGTTACGGAGATCAAACTCAATACGACGTGAAGTCACTATAAGTGTCTGTCTGGTGGCAAAGAGAAGAAATCCGTAGAGCAGCACTGCCACAATCAAAAACCCGGTTTGCTGCAACAGGAACCACCCCGCTTCATCCGAGGTCAATGTACTCCAAACCGAATCAAACGGGAGTTCCATAACTTCCCCGATCCGCTCTATTTCGTCCATGGTCTGCCGGATAAGGATGGGAATCCAGATCAGAAAGAAATTGGATGCGATAAGCAGCATAGATCCGAATGCGAGGATCCATTTGTACTTAATAAAATATCGGTTGAGTTTGAGGAGCTCTTTCACAGACCGATGTCATTACATATGTTTATAATTTCAAATCCTAAGTCACATTGAGCATACATGTGATTATTATGCATCTGTCAGTCAGAGACTGCTGCCCTGGATGATTCAGGAAAACTTATCTACCCAGTGCTCGCCCAATCTCAGTCCAGACAAATAGGCCGCCTCCAGGGATCGTCCCTGGAAATAGTCGCCGATCACGGCAAGCGGTGCTCTCTCGTCTTCAGACTCGAGAAATGGCATATCCAGGCTTTTCTTAGGCAGATGATAACGCCATAAATGGGTTTCGTGCCATTCCGGTCGACCGGCCCAGGAGCCGAGGATCTCGCTGAGTGCACTCATAATATCTTCTTCCACAGCACCTTTGTCAGGATCATTAAGCTGTTTTTTTGTAAAATGGTCACTGGTGTGTACCACCATATTAAACTCTTCTACGGTATCTCGCTTACTGCTTTCATTGTAAATCCACGAAATGACCGGATGATCACATTTCACTGCTTTCCAGTCGGTGGATTCCCGTTTGCCGAGGCCTGCCATAAAAGAAAAGGTCGAACTGTATGGGATTTCATCAATCAGTGTAATCAGTTTCCGGAGTCCCAGTTCATCTTGCGAAGTGGAAACCAATCCGAATGCCTGAATCGCGGGTGTGGCTATTATAACAGCATCCGATTCAAAAACGTTTATGGAAGAAGAATTGATCATCCAGGGGCTTTTCTTCATATGAGCCCCGCCAATATGGGTAATTCCGCCCACTTTTTCAGACAGACAGCAGTCGAGCCACCTTCCAAGATATTTGCCTACACTGTTCATACCTTTGGGAGCAATAAAGAGTGGTTCCGAGTTACGACTCGGACTCATCGGCAACATCTTTCCATTGGTATAAACCGACACCGTGTCGGTCCAGAGGGTGACAATCTTTTTCTCCAACAGTTCGTTGATTAATGCGCGAAATTCCTGTGAAGAACCCATTAGATACGGAACCCCGTGATCCATGGCATGCGACACCGACTTTTTAATGTGGCGGGTCGACATCCTTCCACCGTATCCCCGGCTCTTCTCAAAAACCGTTACATCATGTCCCGATCTTGCCAGCACTCTTCCGGCTGTCAAACCGGATATTCCAGCTCCAATAATTCCAATTTTCATCTGATTATATTATGTTATTTCGAAAGATTTACGATATTTATTCATTGAAAGTGTCTGGCCCCTGACTAAAAAGGAATCACTTATGTCGTTTTGAAAGTGCCAACCTAAACACACTAAGTATAGGAGTCCTAATGAAGATTTTTAAAGTACAATCGAAAACACTCATTGGCAATTACTCATATCGTGAAAATAGCCAGCACAAGTTTATGGATATGATGCCTGATGTAATGATGATTTCCGAGAAAAATACTCATTCAGGGCAAATAGAAAGAAACAGGCCTTGCCACAGATAAAGACTATCATTCAACAGCTCAACCTACCGATCATGCTTTTTTTTATACAGTACCGGATTTGTCCAACAACCCTTTGGTCAGGAGTTGCCAGGAAAAATTTGTTACGATTCCCATCAATGATTTGATTAATGACTTTTATTAAAGCAATGGAAAAAATCAATACCCTGAAATTGAAATCATTTCTCACCTGTTAAAGTGCCTTTTTGATCATTTGTTTATAAACTTCACGTTGCGATTCGATTACATCTGAATTACATATTGCAACTTTGTTGCATATAACGTATATTACACATATGGAGGCTACAGAGAAACATCTAAGAAATATTCTTCACTCAAACAGCTTGAAGGTTACTGAAACCCGGTTGAAAGTACTGAAAGTGATGGCAGAATCATCGTCAGCTCTTTCACACTATGACATCACGGTCCGACTGAACGACGATGATATAGACAAGGTTACGCTTTACCGGACACTCAAAGCTTTCACCAGGTGCGGCCTTGCACACAAAGTGGCAAGCGAAGATCGTAACTGGCTGTACGCCTTGCATTTGCATGACCACAACCCGTCATCAAACAGTAGCGACCATGCTCATTTTATATGCAAAAGCTGCGATCGGACCTACTGTCTTCCGATCTCCTCTGAAGACAAAAAGCCGTTGATCAGTAAAACACAAGGTTTTGTCATCACATCCCACGAATACCGGTTGCATGGTACGTGCC
>SLQC01000065.1 GCA_007131625.1 Balneolales bacterium
CCCATCGTCAGATTCATTTTTTTGGCATAGATCGCCGTCATCTGATCCCAGGGCAGTAGGGCTGCAAGTTGAATCCAGCGATTGGCCGGGTCTAATTTTAGTTGGTAAAGAGAGGAAAATTCCTCAAATTTCCTTTGATGTTGAGAAGTGTATTGTAGCATATGCATGGGTTTATTTTAAATATACAAATATCCCTGCATAATATCAATATAAAAATCTTGTTATTTAACTGTTTTACAATAACTTATTGCTCCTGTAAGGAAGGCCTAACCAACCAGGCTCATTTTCTTTTAATAAAGCTTTTTGCAATAGCAGATGATTTGACGAAATACAAATAGGTGCTAAATACTGCTAAGAATTTTAGCAGGGATAAGCAGCTCTTAACAGGGTTTAGCAGTAGAAAAGATGTAATGAAATGGGTGTTTGTGAACTGTTTGAGACGACATGTAACAATTATTCCGCGTGTTGCCTCACTTAATTTTCTTACTTTTAGCCGGCCGGCCTGGTTTCCGGTCAGCCGGCAGCGTGTCCGTTTTAGATGTTTCTATTGTGTACGTTGTAAATAGCGCCGCTATTTTAACGGCACCGGCAGTGAGCGTTATCACTGATCTATTTCACAAGAGTAACCTGCCGGTTGAATTGCCGCTGCCGGCCCTGATCCGTGCTGACCAGCATCCGCACCAGATACACACCGCTGGCCATATCCGAGGCGTCCCAGGATACTTCGTGGCGACCGGCTTCGTAGCTACGGTCTGTTAACTCCGCCACCCGCCGGCCCAGCAGGTCGTAGACCTCCAGGCGTACCTCGATGCGCTCCGGCAATTCAAAAGGGATCATTGTGACCGGATTGAAGGGATTGGGGTAATTTTGCCTGATCGTGACCTCCTCGGGAAGTTCCGTACTCTCCGGAGGAATGCCAGTCGTCATCGCGGTGACAAAAGTCCAGGTATCGGACCATTCGCCCCGGCCACCATCATTAACTCCACCAATTCTCCACCAGTATTCAGTGACCGGCTCAAGGGGTTCCGGCAACGTCAACGTCGTATCGGACGCAACAAGGGTATCCAGTACCGTCCCTGTAAAGTCCGAATCCGTTGAAAGCTGGAATGCATACAAGTCGGAGTTGTCGGCCTTGTTCCAGGTAAATACCGGTAAGTCATCTACCTCCGAAGCTTCGTTTACCGGGGATTCCAGTACCACTTTGGCAGGACCCGGGTAGACTTGCAGCTTCCAGATTGCCGTGTGATTCTCACTCCGCACGACGAAATCATAATCGCCCTTATCGCCTTCGCCTGTCTGCCAGGTGAGCGTAACTGTTGTTTGATCACCCCCTTCCAGTGTTACCCCTGTATGCGCATCAACGAGCTGACCCTCATTATCCCTCAGCTCGATGGTTTGGTCGCCGGAGACACCGCCCATATTATCGACGGTAACAATCAGTTCAAACAATTGGCCTTCCAGCATGGATGCCGGAGCCTCATCAATGGTGACTTTGAAAAAGGAAATTTCCGGCAATATTTGCCACAGATGACGTGGGTAGTCTTCCGAAACGGAAAGCCATCTTTCACCAAAAGTCAGCCGCTTCATATGAATTTCGGCTGCATCCCCGGTCATCTCTGCCGTGGTTAATCCTTCTGTTTCGCTCTGATCTCCTTTTGCAACGGCCAGCGCCTGACCTGACGATTCAACATTCCAATAGGCCTCTGTCAGCGAACCCTCAAAATTACCGATCAATCCTCCGGCATATTCCAAACCGGATACCTCGCCGGTGGAATACGATTCCCTGACATTGCCCTGATTGACACCGACCAGTCCGCCAACATATTCTTCACCCGAGACCCGGCCGCGGGCATAAGAATAGTTTACCGCCCCTCCCAGATGCCCGACCAGACCGCCAACGGCATAAGTCCCTGACACATCACCGGTTGCATAGGAACCGTGTATACCGCCGGAACTGTGACCGGCCAGTCCGCCGACATCTTCCTCTCCCGTGACTTCGCCCGTGGCATAGGAGTCTCTAACAGGGCCCAATGAATACCCCACCAGTCCGCCAACAGTTCTTCTTCCCAGTATGTCTCCCATGGCATGCGAATTGTTTATGGCACCTTCAGCCACCGTACCAGCCAGCCCTCCGACATCGCTGCTGCCCGAAACCGGGCCGGCTGCATACGAACCGTCAATCTCTCCGCGAAAGAAGAAACCGATCAACCCACCGGTACTCGTGCTTCCCGATACGTTCGCAGTGGAGTGGGAGTCAAGCACTTTATTGTTTCCGAAACTGTTCCCAACCAGACTGCTGGTATGGTTCATTCCTGTGATATTTCCATCGGTCAGGACCACATTCTTTATCACCGCATTTTCTATGTAGCCGAACAAACCCACGGCATCTTCCCGGTCACGATCTATATACAATCCCGATATGGAGAACCCGTTACCGTAATAGACTCCGGTAAATGGCGCATTATCGTGAACACTTTCCCACCACCCGATCGGATTAAAGCCTTTACCGTCGTTCCACTCGCTGGTTTCCTCCGCATGAATGCCGGCGGTCTGAACAAACCAGGCATCCGGAAAGTAACGTACCTTGTGAAGCTCCGTAAGGGTAGATACCTCATAAGGGTCGGATTCTGTGCCCGATCCACCGGCAAACTGCAGATTAATTCCGGTCCCGTTGATCAGGACATCCAGAGGATCCTCTTCGTTAGCGGCATTGTGGCCGATTTCCAGCACGGTTTGAAAAGTATCTTCGCTTGACGGATAGAAAACGACTTCGACGGCATGACTTTCGGAGGGTTCCAGCGTCCAATTGCCTTCCCCGCCGGTAATTTCAAATACACCGATATTCGTGTCGAGGGGCATCACCTCTCCGTTCATCGTCGTATTGCCGGCATTGGTAAGTGTGAAAATCCAGGATGCGGATTGGTCCAGTTCCACCTCTCCGAAATCATATACCGGAGGATCAACGGTGATCAGGGCAACTTCGGGCGCATCCAGGGCGTCCTCCGGATCCTGCCAGGCCAGCACGGGATAATCCTCGACCAGCAGCCATTTCTGATCAAAATCCAGCCGGTGCATATAAATAAACGCTTCCTGACCTTTCATTTGCGTTGTGGATAGACCCCGGGTTCCAATCTGACTTCCGTTTCCCACGCCTGTGGAAGGGTCCGATGTATCATGATCCCAATAAGCGGCCCTGATTTCTGTATTTCTGTGGGCATAGCCGAACAAGCCACCTACATCCTCCGAACCGGTTACATTTCCCGTGGCATATACTTCCGTTGCGATTCCCGCCATAGATCCAGCCAGTCCGCCAACCTGGGTAATGCCGGTAACCTGACCATGAGAATAAGAATAACTTATGGCTGCACTTGTATTGCCTCCGACCAACCCACCGACTCTGGTTTCACCAGATACCACACCCGAAGCCCAGGAGGAGTTGATTTCACCGTCATATCTGCTATATCCGGCCAGTCCCCCAACCCGGTCAACACCCGAAACAGACCCGGAAGCATACGAATTATTCACGGTGCCCATGTTTCGCCCGATTAGTCCGCCCACTTCATCATCCCCCGTGACATTTCCGGTGGCGTAAGAATCGTTCACCTTACCGAATGGGCTATTTTGACCGATCAATCCGCCGATCCTGCTCTCGCCTGAAACATCCCCCACAGCCCGGGATTGGTTGATTTCGCTGTCCCTGTGCATCCCGACCAGACCTCCGGCATGACTTTCCGCATTCACATTACCGTCACTGTAGGAATCACTGATTTCCGCATTGAACCGGACGGCTCCTGCAAGGCCGCCGACAATGATGATTCCTGTGACATCAACGGAACTGAAAGAGTGCAGGATTTTACCCGTGTTATAGCCTGTCAGCCCACCAACATACCCCATCCCGGTTACCGTACCGGTGGCATTGGAATGCTCTATAGTGCCGTTATGATAGCCGGCCAGAGCGCCGGTGTTATCCCGGCCTGCTACAGAGACGTTTTCAAGGGAAACATTCTTAATCACACCGTTGCCCACATATCCAAACAAACCGACAAAATTTTCACCGGACCTGTTTATCGTCAGATTTAAAATTTTAAACGTCCCGCTGTCATAACTTCCGGTAAAAGGGCCTGTTTCGTTTCCGACAGGAATAAATCCTTCGCCTTCGCTCCAGTTTTCGGTATCCGAGGCATCAATATCGGCAATCTGAATGAAGTACTTGTCCAGGTGACTGGAATTGGCTATGGCCTGAAGTTGTTCGATGTCGGCTATCTGATAAGGATCCTCCTCGGTCCCCGAGCCACCGGCAAATTGAGCTTCTGTATTTGAAATAATCAATGGAAGGAATAGAATAGTCAGTATCAATTGTTTCATGACGGGTATTATTTGACAGATTAATAATAATCCCATATTTGGAGCAAATTAATACTTTTCCAACAAAAAAAGGGGGTTAAATCTGACATCGCTTGCCGGTTTCCCGGCAATGGAAAAAGATTACGGCAATAGAGATATTACTTCATCACTTCAGATAATCTCTTCAGTTCCTTATTCATTCCAGGTATCATCGCCATACTGTTCCTGTAATTCATCAATCCTGATTTTGAGACGCTGCTGGATGTCCGCATAATCGGGTTTATCATATACGCTTGTCAGCTGTTCGGGGTCGGCTTCCAGATCAAACAGCTCCCACTCATCGTGGTCAGGAAAATGGGCAAGGGTGTATCGGTCTGTACGCACTCCATAGTGCCGGGCAACCCGGTGAACGCGCGGAGGTCCCTCAAAATAATGGTAATAAACCGCATCGCGCCAGTCGGCCGGCAGTTCGCCTCGCAACAGCGGCGTAAGCGACCGCCCCTGCATCCGCTCAGGTATCTCAGCGCCGGCCAGTTCCAGTATGGTAGGGGCAAAATCCAGGTTTTGAACCAACTGTTTGTTGACAGAACCCGGGGTTATTCCTTCCGGCCAGTGCACAATCAATGGCATTCGCATGGACTCCTCATAAATCCACCTTTTGTCAAACCATCCTTTTTCGCCCAGGAAAAAACCTTGATCACCGGCATATATAACAATGGTATCATCAATGAGATTTTCGCGCTCAAGGTAGGCCATCACCCGGCCTACACCATCATCCACACCTCGAACCACCCGCAGATAATCCTTTATATAGCGCTGATACCGCCATCGCAGCCGGTCTTCAACAGACATGCGATCATAGTTTTGATAAAGATACTCGTTATCTTCAGCATATGCCTGTTCAATGCGTTCCAGTTGCTCTTCCGTCAATCTGTTTCTATCGACAATGACCTGTTGCCAGTCTTCATTGGGTTCTCCCGTTTCCGGATTCAGTGGTACCTTCAAGTCGGCCCCCCACCGCATTGTGGTTGCAATCTCCATATCCTGTTCCTGTGCCGCGGTTGTAAGCCCGGAATAGTCATAGAACAGTGTGGGCGGTTCGGGCAAATCACGGTCTCGATAATCATCCAGATGCCTGGGACCCGGCAGCCACTCCCGGTGTGGTGCTTTGTGGTTGTAGATCATCATAAATGGTTTATTTCTCTCACGATCTAACCTTAACCATCGTAGTGCGCTGTCGGTAATGATCTCGCTGGTATGCCCGTGCCGGTCTATATCTCCATGAGTAGTCCGCATGGTCGGATTGTAATAGGGTCCCTGCCCATAAAGTACTTCATAATAATCAAAACCCAGAGGCTCTGATTTGAGGTGCCATTTGCCTATCATCGCTGTTTGGTACCCATGCCTTTGAAGCACCATTGGAAATGTTTCGACATCATCCGGCATAGATTCTGCATTGGTGATGACCCCGGTCACATGGCTGTGCAACCCACTCATCATCACAGCGCGCGAAGGTGTACAGATGGAATTGGTTACAAAGGCATTGTCAAACCGCATCCCTCCATCAGCCAGCCGGTCGATGTGAGGTGTCGGGGTGTGATCCAATTGAAGTCCGTAGTTTAATGCTCCACGATATGCCCCGATTGCCTGGGCAGTATGATCGTCCGAATACATCACGATAATGTTCGGCTTTTCCGGTAAAGGTGATGTTTCAGGATACGAATTACATCCCCAGGAGAAGAAAACGACCGGGAGCAATGCAGTCATCGAAGGCAATTTATAATCTAATGGTATCATAAAGATGGATTAATTGGAAAAGCATTATTTCTTAATACCAAAAACAGACTAAAAGGGCAAATCTCAGATTTTGTTAAAAAAATCAGATCGGTCAGGCAGTTGCTGGGACATACGTTTTTTTTCATGATCTAATTGATCCATCTGAAATCAAAGTTATTATCGCAGCGACAAGCCAAATAAAAAATACCAAATGGTCATCGCCGCCAGCCTGACCGTCTGATCATCGCGATCATAATCGGGATTGACTTCGCAAAGATCAAAGGATTTCACCGCCGGATGTTTTCCGAAATGAAATGCCAGCTTCAGCCATAGATCCGGCATCATACCGCACGGTGACGGAGCGCTGACACCTGGTGCGGCCGACTGAACCACCGCATCCATATCCATCGTGACCATGATGTGCTCCTCCTGCTCTTTGTCGAGATGAGCCTGAACCCTTCCCTCCGTTGTCTCCTCTGTAAACATAGCTGTACCTTCCCGGAAGGTAATATACTCCAGATGATCTCGTGCGACCGTCTGGGGATTGAGTCCAAATACTGAATAGGATGAACAATGCCCTGATGAATGCTTCAGCGCCTGACGAAACGGGGATCCCGAGTGGGCTTTACCGTCTTTCAGTGGTCTGACATCGGTATGTGCGTCGATATTGACGATCGCCACATCCATATCGGCCTGCACGTACCCGAGAAAATGCCCGTACGAGGTCTCATGTCCGCCACCGATAATAATGGGTACGGTTTCCGATCGGATCTGTCTGGCAACCGCTTCTCCCAGAAGCGACTGATTCTTTTCAAGATCTTTCGAATGCACGAGATTCCCTCCATCTGAGACACGCTTCAGCAGTGCGGTATGTTGTTTGAAATGCTGTGCGTGTGGTGTCATTTTCATTAACCAATTGCGGATGTGTTCGGGAGCTTTGGCTGCTCCGGGCCGCCCGCCATTCCGTACCACACCGAGATCGCACGGAAAACCGATAAGTATAGCTGCCGGATTTTCTCCCGGAACATTTTCCATATTATTGATATAATCACAAATTCGAAGATCGGTCTCGTAACTCATGGCTCAGCTTATATTTTGCCAGGCTTTCTTTGGCTTAACAATCTATGGCTCAACATTTTCATGTCACTACATTCAATGGGTCACCATTTTTATAGCTTCGTCTGTTTCAAAGCCAATTTTCTACCTTTCAGATAGACCTGGTGTTTTGGGGTGGATGTGAAATGGTACATCCAAAAATTTACGGATGGCGTGTCCATCACCACAAAATCGGCGTATTTACCTGATTCGATTGAGCCGGTCAGGTGGTCGATGCCGATCGCACCGGCGGCATAAATGGTCGCCGCTTTCAATACTTCGGTCGGAGTGAGCCGGTTCAAATTACAGGCCAGCATCATGGCAAGAGGCAGATCATAACTTGGCGCCGATCCAGGATTAAAATCGGTGGCCACGGCAACCCTGACACCGTTGCTGACCAGCTTCCGACAATCCAGAAATGGTTGCTGTGTGTACAGGGATGCAAATGGAAGTGCCACACCTGTTACACCTGCATCAGCCATCGACCGGATGTCCTGGTCCGATACTTGTTCCAGATGGTCGGCACTAATCGCCCCGACTTCGGCCGCCAACTCCGCACCACCGCAGGACGACAGCTGATCGGCATGTAACTTAGGCCGCAATCCATACTCTTTGCCGCACTCCAGGATCCGCTGCGCTTCCTCCACAGAAAACGCAGTATCATCCACAAAAACATCGCAAAAAACCGCCAGTTTTTCATCCGCAACGCACGGAATCATTTCGTCCATGATAAGCTGGATATAATCCTCTCTGTCAGACTGGAACTCCCGCGGAATCGTGTGGGCGCCCAGAAATGTGGGAATGATGGTAACCGCACTTTCCTCCGCCAGGCGACGAATAACACGCAGTATCTTCAGCTCATCTTCGGTCGTAAGGCCATACCCGCTCTTGCATTCGACGGTTGTCACACCAAGTTGTGCGATTTGAATCAGCAACGCCGATGCCTTTTCAAACAGCGCATCTTCCGATACCACGCGCGTCTCATTTACGGTTGAAAGAATACCACCGCCTTCCCGGGCGATCTCGAGATAGCTTTGGCCTTCAACTCGCATTTCAAACTCGTCGGGACGCCATCCACCAAAGACAAGGTGCGTGTGACAGTCGACCAGTCCGGGAATCACCACTTTCCCCTTTGCATCATGAGCGACATCCCCCCGGTATTCATCGGGCAGTTGGGAGACGGGGCCGACCCAATCGATGACACTTTCTCGCCAGCAGACAGCCGCATCCTGAATCGGGTGAATATCCCCCTGTCCGCCCTGGTCGATGCAGGTATATAGCGTGGATATGTTTTTAAGTACCGGCATAGGTTTATATTGGGTTATATTAGGTGTTCTTCGACTTGATTAATCAGACTTCGGTCCTGAATAAGCGCGACCGACTTGCCGATTTCATCCCGGAAATAGTAATCTTTTTCCGCGTGCGGGATGATCTCCCTTATATAATCATGGGCGATTTTCACACCACGTCCTGGCCGGAGCGGTCGGCGAAAGTCGAGCGCCTGAGCTGCAGTAAACAGCTCCACACCAAGGACTAGTTCGATATTATGAAATACCTGATGCAGATGCAGCGCACCAATGCTGCCCATACTCACGTGGTCTTCCTGGCCCAGACTTGTTGGGATGGAGTCGACGCTGGCAGGGTGGCACAGTACCTTGTTTTCGGACACCAGCGCCGCCGCGGTATATTGCGGGATCATGAACCCGGAGTTAATGCCGGTCTCTTGCATCAGCAGCTCGGGGAGTCCGTCATGTCCCTCCAACAGCAGATAGGTGCGTCGTTCGGAGATATTTCCTATCTCTGCAAGTGCAATTTTAGCGAAATCGATGATCTGCGCCAGCGGTTCACCGTGGAAATTTCCACCGCTCAGGATGTCGCCGTTTTCAAATACCAGCGGATTATCGGTGACCGAGTTGATTTCCGTTTCCACTACCGAAGCGGCATGGCCGAGTGAATCGCGACTTGCACCGTGAACCTGCGGCACACACCGAAGACAGTACGGATCCTGGACTTTTCCGCAAAGGCGGTGCGATTCAAGTATCTCGCTGTCGACCAGTAAATTACGAATATTCCGGGCAACCTCCTGCTCTCCCTTGTGGGGGCGGATGGCATGAATTCGTTCATCAAACGGGGTGATGCTGCCCTGAAGCGCCTCCAGGCTCATCGCAGAGATCAGATCGGCCGCTTTCAGCAGATGCCGGCTTTTTTCTAACACCCAGGCGACATACGCACACATGAACTGGGTTCCGTTAATCAGCGAAAGTCCATCCTTTGGCTGCAACTCCACTGGTTCCAAATTGTGCTCCTTCAGAACGGTTTCGCCCGGTATGGTGCCTGTTCCATCGTCATTCCAGAAATCGCCGAGTCCGAGCAGTGGCAGAGACATGTGTGCCAGGGGTGCCAGATCACCGGACGCTCCAACACTGCCTTTCTGTGGGATGGCTGGAATAAGACCTTTGTCACTGAATGCAACCAGCCGGTCAAAGGTCGCCTCCGAGATTCCTGAATATCCCAAACCGAGTGAATGGATCTTGAACTGAAGCATTAGACGGGATATCTCTTTGGGGACGAGATCGCCTACGCCCACGGCATGAGACAGGATCAGATTCCGCTGAAGCTGATTGAGTTCGTCACGGCTGATTTTTTTATCCGTCAGCACTCCAAAACCAGTGTTGATACCGTAATGGACATGACCCTTTTGCAATGCTACATCAACCTGATGTCGCGATCGCAGCAGAGCGGATTTGTCCGATTTCAGCGATAAGATACTCGCGGACAGGTCCTCATATAATCGGGGAATGGTGACTTTATGCATGGGATTTCGGTGAAAAAGGTTTGATGACTTGGTTTGTTATATCAGGGTGGAGGAATAATCCGTATGGGTTTTGGTGATCGGGCGCCTTCAGGTGCTTGAATCGTGTTGTGTGTTCAGTGGTTTTGTATTCACCATTGGCAGGTCAATGCACTTTTCCCGGGCAGTCTGTTCCGCCAATTCGTATCCGGCATCGGCGTGGCGCATCACACCGCTGCCCGGATCGTTGGTGAGCACCCGTCGCAGACGTCTGTCGGCCATTACCGTACCGTCGGCAACACAGACCATTCCAGCGTGGATGGAGTATCCGATTCCCACTCCGCCACCATGATGAATCGACACCCAGCTTGCACCGCTTGCCGTGTTTAGCATCGCATTGAGCAGAGGCCAGTCGGCGATTGCGTCTGACCCGTCTTTCATCGCTTCTGTTTCGCGGTTTGGGGAGGCGACCGATCCGGTGTCCAGATGATCGCGCCCGATTACGACAGGTGCTTTCACTTTCCCACTCTTCACAAGCCAGTTGAATTTCTGTCCGGCCTCTGCACGTTCACCAAACTCAAGCCAGCAGATTCGCGCCGGCAACCCCTGAAAGTGAATTTTATCCTGAGCGTTGCGAATCCAGCGATGCAGTGCCTCTTTTTCAGGAAGCAGCTCCAGAAGCGCATCGTCGGTGACAGCGATATCGCCGGGATCGCCTGAAAGCGCCACCCAACGGAACGGACCTGAACCCTTGCAAAATAGCGGCCGGATATAGGCGGGAACAAAACCCGGGAAATCGAACGCTTCTTTCATGCCGCGATGGTCCGCCACTTGTCCTCGCAGATTGTTGCCATAATCGAATGTGACGGCGCCGCACTCCTGCATGGCGAGCATGGTGCGGACATGCGTGACCATCGAATCAAGTACATCACTATGATACCCGTCGGGATCTGATTCCCGTTTCTGTGCTGCCTGTTCCAGGGAGTATCCCGCAGGTATGTAACCGAGGTGAAGATCGTGGGCTGATGTCTGATCGGTGAGCACATCGGGGATCACATCCCGCCGGAGAAGTTCCGGAAGGATCTCAGCCACGTTACCCAGGAGTCCAACTGAAAGTGCCACGCCCTTTACTTTTGCCTGCGTTACTTTTTCGAGAGCGACCTCAAGATCGACGCATTTGACATCGCAGTAACCGGTTCGGATGCGCATATCGATCCGTTTTTCATCCACTTCGATACCCAGAAATACGGCTCCGTTCATGGTCGCTGCCAGCGGCTGAGCACCGCCCATTCCTCCGAGTCCGGCTGTGACGACCAACTTTCCCTTCAGCGATCCGTCGAAATGCTGCCGGGCGCATTCGGCAAATGTTTCAAATGTTCCCTGAACGATACCTTGCGACCCGATATAGATCCATGACCCGGCGGTCATCTGTCCGTACATGGTTAGTCCGAGCTTGTCGAGGCGCCGGAACTCCTCCCAGGTGGCCCATTTCGGCACCAGATTGCTGTTGGCAATCAGTACTCGGGGGGCTTCTTCGTGCGTCCGGAATACGCCGACAGGTTTGCCGCTCTGCACCAGCAGGGTTTCGTCGTTTTCGAGCCGATGCAGCGTCGCTACGATTTTGTGATAGCAATCCCAGTTTCTGGCAGCTTTACCGCCGCTACCATAGACAATAAGCCGGTCGGGTGCTTCAGCCACGTCGGGATCCAGGTTGTTCATTAACAAGCGCATTGCCGCTTCCTGATGCCATCCTTTGCAGCTGAGTTCTGACCCGCCGGGAGATTTTACTACCCTTTGCACTGTACCCATCATCCGAATCCATTATTGTGAATAGAAAAACCTGGCTAATCTTAATGTATTACGCTTTTAATGCTACATACCACTCATCGATACACACAAAACCGAAAAGTGGCATTACAGGTATAATACGAGGAAACTATAACAATTTTTAGTCATCTGCTTCTGCTATCCAGTATCATTAATACAGTCGGATTAAAAATTA
>SLQC01000348.1 GCA_007131625.1 Balneolales bacterium
CGTCAGGAAGGTTATGGCAGTGGAAAGGGTAACAATCATCAGCGTTCCCACCAGTCCCACATTCCCGACGACCCAGCCAAAACGCAGATACATGATTACCCCGAGGATCGTCAGTATAGAAGGCGTGAACACTCCGCCAAATGTTCCCAGGCCTCCTTCCGAAGGAGGAACAACCTGATCGCTTTGTTGTGGATTATTACTGTATCGGGTTTTCACGAAATAAAATTACCTTGAAACACCATGACTGATAACCGACACAAACGAGCATGATTAAAGCCATGGCTGCTCCAAGTGACCTTATAAATAAAAAATTTTAAACACATGAAATAATGTTCCATGATAAGTGAATCCTTGACCGGAGTATTGTTATGGTCGAGTATTTTTTGCATCCTGGTTGAAACTCGTGAATTCTTAGTTCCCAAGGTATCTTCGCATCAGTTCGTTCCACTCGTCATTGGCAATGAATTCAAGTATCACCCGGTTGATTTCGTTACGGTACGGACTCCCAAGCGGCAGTGCTATGCCGTAGTACTGGTCGTTTAATGTATTTGGCAGAACGCGGACCTTGTTGGGGAATTCGCGGGTTGTGTGGTAGCGTATGATCGGGGCGTCGTGGACAAAAGCGTCGATTTCATCGTTTTCAACGGCCCGAAGTCCGTCTGTGATGGTTGGATAGGCAGTAGATCTGATTCGCTGCTCGTCGAGCCAGTCAACCGTGGCGGAGTGTTCCAAGGTTCCGACCCTCACAAACGGGAGGTCCTGCGGACCCGAGACGCGACTGTCGAGCTGGGTTACGGTGAGGCTTGAGGCAATCGATGCGGTGAAAAAGGAGATGAGGATGATGCCGGTGAACATCCAGACAAAGCCGATGGACCGCCCCCAAAATGTTTTCGGAGCTTTATCACCGTACCCGACGGTAGTCATGGTGACGGCCGCCCACCAGAAGCCGCTGCCGATGCCCTCAGTCGGAGTACCGCCGAAATCATCTCTGTTGGCACGCCGTTCGAAAAACCAGATCAGTGCACCCCAGAAAAAAAGCAGTAGAAGCAGGAGAAAGACGACCCAGAGAAAATCGGTCGAGAAGATGGCGCCGAAAGCCTGGATGATACCAGCCGGTTTATAAGAGACGGCGATGCCGAGTCCGGTAACAAAAAAGGGATGGGTAAAATCGACCAGTTTCTCACGTTCGGCGGTGATTGTGAGAGCAGAGACAGAGGCGAAAAGCGGAGGGGAGGGGCGTTCGGGAGTGATGCTGACACCGCTAATCAGCCCCTGAATGTCATGTTCCTCATAGAAGAAGTCGATGTCGAGTTGCGATGCGATATTCTCCCAGAGGTCGATGGTGAGTCCGGAATAGCGGCCGTCGCCTTCGTCGATTACAAACGGCGCCACTACACGGATACCAACACGCACCGGGGCATTTGGATTGTTCCGGGCTGCATCAAAGTCGTCCCGACCTGTTTCGGGTTCATTCAGGACTTCATCAGGGTTGCTATGGGCTGCATCGGGCAAGAGGGAGAATGCCAAATGATTGCCGGACAGCGAGGAGACCGGAATTTGGGTATCAGACACTAAATGTGCCGGCAACAGAAAAAGTAGAATGGAACAGACCGGCAAGCTACGCAGCAATATGTGAATGGCACGGCTGATTTTCTTGGTCATGATCACAAAATTACAGGTTTAATTCAACCTCCGGCGGGTGGGCAAATTGCTGCCACATTTGTTCTGCTTTTTCAGCATCGATTTGTCCGTCAAAGACATAAAAACGATAACGGAACACATAGTCGTTGCCCGGTTGCATAGTCCAGTTACCCAACTGAACCGGAGAATAGCAGAAAAAAGAGCCGCCTTCGTCCCAGATACGCATGGGTTCAGGGAAGCGCTCATTTTCCGGATGCACCATAATAACGACTGTCGCCCATTGACCATCGGATATTTCACCGCTGTGGGCTACCCAGCGCGATCGTTCTTCATGGCCATCTTTTTTGGTGTGGCCCTCCGAAGTCAGGATGACATGATTATCATCGTGCCATTGCTCTGCTCCCCGGAACCCAAGTCCGCCATAGTGAAACTCGAGCAGCTCCAGGGCCGATTCCGATGCCGGGCTTTGTGTTGAAGACAGATCCCATAAATAGCCATCCCTGTTCACAGACCAGGCCTTCAAATCCCAGGTCTCATCAAGAGCGACTTTTCCCCCATTTGGTTGGGTCAGATCCACAAACTCGTGACGCACTCTCAAACTCATAAAAACCGGACCGGATGACATGGATTCTATTCCGGCAAATTGTACAGTACCCTCATTTGCTCCCAAATTCCAGAAATCGATGCTTCGGCCTTCAAATTCTGTGCGGGTCCAGGGAAACCACACTCCTTTATGGTGATCATGGCTGGAAGGAAAATCTTCGGTCACGAGCAAACCTGATGGGCTGTACACCGGATGGATGTATCCACTGCGTATAAATTCCGGGCCGATCCCGTCAGGCGGAATAACATGTCCATGATTGTAAACAAACATGGTTTGGCCATCTCTTTCGAAGCGGATATTTCTATCATTAACGTCCAGACGGATGCCATCCTTCTGTATTGGATCACCATAACTCAATTCAAAATGTCTTTGTGCCCCTGCATCCAGGTTGCCGGAAACTGGAAACCAGATTCGCGGGGAATCTTCGCTATCTATTTTTGCAATCTGCGCTGGTACAGATCGTCGCTCGTTTCCGGTTACTTCGATCATTTTAAGGGGTCGCCAGGGTTGGATGGACTCTGGAAGCGGAGTCGACACAGTCACATCGGTATAATTTATGTCGCCACCAGTGACCGTAATAATACCCAAAATGGCATCAGAATCTTCTGTATGATACTTGCAACTGGTTTCCGTTGCCAATAATCCAAAAATCAGAGTTGTGGAAATGATGATTGACTTTTTCATCTGTTTATTTTTTTTATTTCTTAAGGACAGATTTAATGTCCATGACGGAAATAATCATGCTCCTGTGTGACGGTTAGCCGTCATGGACATATCATGTGTTAATTACCTTCATGTGTTAATTACCTTTGATTTTTAAAGTCACATAGTATACCAATGCCGGTAATAATCATGCACC
>SLQC01000291.1 GCA_007131625.1 Balneolales bacterium
ATTCCCGTGCATAAAACTTGCGGATTCTCTCGACCAAAAGGTCATCGACAACGGATATAACGGAATCAATACCCAGTGGTGCAACACGTATGGGAGTGTCTATGGAGTGACCGGTTCCCATAACCGGTATGTGGAAGCTGTGTAGAAGTGTCATAGAAAATGGTAAAAAACGGGTTCGTCCAAAATATTCTGAGTGAGTCCAGGTGTAATGAATTTACAATGTCGCCACATATCCAGATAGAATAGTACAGTTGCTTATGTGACTGACAATATTAAAAGATACGGATTATTAACGCTATAGACCAACAGAAAATTGGGTATATAATTTTTTTACATTGTTTATTTAAAGGAACAACCCTTTTTACATCCAGGGAAGAGGTATCGTACTGCTGTACGACCACTTATTGAAAGAAAAAGGTATACATCACAGAAAAAGGTACACATCAAAGAAAAAGGAGTACATCAAAGAAAAAGGAGTACATCAAAGAAAAAGGAGTACATCGGGGGAACTTTAATATTTACTCATATTGATTTTTTTCAAAACCGCCGTGTATGTAACTTACATTAAAAAAATAGGATACACATAAGTAGGGTGCTCTAAGTACACTATAATGAAATAAATAGCCAAAACAATAATATAATCACGTACTTTGACTTTTATTAAGCTGTTACCATTATCTATGAATCGGTGACTTACTTCTTTTTTCCCAAATAATGTAAAAGTAATCGATAGCCTGAAAGGGATGAATGAAGTAATTTGCAATACTTTGAAAAAAAGTCCCATCTTAAAGCGAGGTTAATATGTTCAGGGAAATGGCAAATGAAAAGACCGGTATTGTCGGTATCTTTGCGTCATTTTCCCCTGGCAGAATGGTCGGCAGGGGAAGGAATTACGGATCAACTGTAATGGGTGCATCGCTATTTGTTCTGGTAACTCTCATTTTACCCCGGGAGGGAGGTGCACAGACAGGAACCGTTTTTGGTGAAGTCCTCGACTTGCGATCAGGCGAGTCCCTCCCTGGTGCTTCGATTGTTATTGAGGGAACAACCATCGGAGTGGCCACGGATGTTGACGGAAGATTCATCTTGCGCAGGGTGCCGGCAGGTGACCACATAGTTAAGATCAGTTATCTCGGTTTTGAGACGCAGACTTTCGAGGTGTCCGTCCAGGAGGAAGATCGAACGGAATTAAATATAGAACTGCAGGATCTGGCAATCATGGGAGACGATATTCTGGTTGTGGCCCGCCAACGGGGGCAGGCACGTGCTCTGACCCGGCAGCGCGAGTCTGTGAATATCCGGAACATCATTTCCTCGGAGCAAATCGATGCATTTGCTGACGAGACGGTTGACGGTGCTTTGAGACGTGTGGTCGGTATGGGGCACGGAGGAACCAACATTCGGGGTGTTGGTGCGGCGTCCAGCAATATTACGATGGATGGACAGCGAATGGGATCGACCGGAAGTGATCGTTCGGTGGATCTGAGTACCATTTCCGCCGACATGGTCCAGGAGTTGGATGTGATTAAAGTGATCACCCCCGACATGTATGCTGACGCCCTGAGTGGTGTGATCGATGTGAGCACCCGCCGGCCAATCGGTGGTGACCGGAGTATGAATGTCCGCGCTGGGGGAGGAATACAGGACAGATACTTTCGCCATACGGGAGCTGCAGCTCGATTGTCGTTCAGTTACGGAGACTCACCGACGGCCAATTTTACCTACGGTTTTAATCTCGGTTATCAGCGCTCACCCATTGCAACGGAATCCGTACAAACGGATTGGGCCGGGCGAACCTGGAATGATGTAGGGAGAGTGGATGTTGTCTCTGATTTTCGAACCGAATTGCAATTTGATATCAGAGACCGCTATTCGGCCGGCTATCAAATGACTTTTCAGCCTACAGAGCGGTCTACCTACCACGTGCAGAGTATGTTCATTTATCAGCTAAGAGAACAATCCTTTCACTCGGTGCGGCATAATATCACAGTTGCTCGTTATACCGAACGGACACGTACCGGTCCGATGATCGGGAATCAGTCTCACATGGATTTTGATCCACGCCTGGATGAACCCGTCACGCATCAATACACCATGCAGTTTGGCGGGCGGCATTTGCTGGACCGGTTTGATGTGGAATACATCCTGGGCTGGGGCCATGGTCGTCGTCATTCTGACAGTTACCGGCTTTCCATTGGAACCCCTTCCCGCTTTGATTATTTGGTAAACATGGATAACCGGACGAATGTGCAGTTAAAAATAGCTGAAGACATCAGTGAATGGCAAACCTATCCGGAACCCGGCAGGATTACGTTTACAGGTCATGATCATCGCATCAGCCGTCACCAGGATAACGAATTTACCTCAGGGATTGATTTTACTTCACCCTACAACCGTGGAACAATCAAATTCGGCGCAAGTGCATTGATGACTTTTCGGATGGGAGAAGGGGAACGATTCAACGGGGGTTTTGACCGGAGACTGAATGCAAACGAGCTGGAGTGGATTCCGAACGCCAGCTGGAAAATTTTTGACAGAGAGCACATATCCTACAGCATCCCCTGGATGATCGACCTGCAGAAAGCCAAGGATCTCTATTACGGGCAGCGTCCGCATTTTGACATAGACCTGGACCTCTGGATGCAGGAGGTGGAAACTTCGCAATACAGAGCTGATGAACACACGCTGGGTGCCTATACGATGGGAGAAATTTCGTTTAGCCGGCTTGTTTTTCTGGGGGGAGCCCGGATAGAGCAAAGCATCAACAACTATGCAGGTCGGCAAGGCTCCATAAGTGAGGAGGGGCGATACAGGGGAGCGGTCGATGTATATTCCCGAACCAACTTCATCAACCTGTTTCCCAATGCCCAGGCGGTCTATGCACTGACCGGCAGAACCAATTTTCGTGCGGCCTATTCCCGATCTGTCGGGCGCCCCACACTCAATGAATTGAGCCCGAATACCACGCGAAATTATAGCAATCGCACCATACGTCAGGGAAATCCGAATCTCAAACACATGCTTTCTCATAATCTGGATTTTATTGTGGGTCATTATTTTATGCAAGTCGGACAGATTTCGCTGGCGGTATTCTATAAAGACCTTTCGGATTTCGTCTACTCGCGTACGGATATCCTTCGTGGAGGAACCCCGGACGAAGAAATTCTCGACGAGATTGGTGGACACGAAGAGGTGGAAGAGGAAGATCCGTTTATCTATGATGGATGGAGAAGAACGACCTTTGTGAATGGAGAAGATGCCCAGGTATACGGCCTTGAATTCTCCTGGCAGCAAAACCTCTCGTTTTTGCCAGGATTTCTGGGTAATTTCCACACGTATACCAACTATGCGTATACGCAGTCCTTTGCTGATATCGGCCGCAGGCATCCAGACCCCAGGAGATCGAAGGAGGTGGTACTGGTTCCTCTGCGTGATATGAGGCCTCATGTGGTCAATGCAGGTCTGGGATACATTCAGGGAGCGTTCAGTACTCAGGTTAGCTATCACTGGGGTTCTCCCTCTATCTTCTCGTATCAGGACCCGCAGTGGGTGCCGGAAATCCATCAGCGACATCGCGAACACTTTGATGCGTATCGCGACGCGGCAAACGATCTGTCCATGACCATTCGATACCGGATTTCCACCAATTTCCGGATCTGGGCAGATGGATCGAATATCCTGAATAACCGGAACATTAGCTACAATTTCGACCGTGATTACTATCCGAGAACCACTTCTTTGAGCGGGCGAAGAATCAATATGGGCCTCAGATATACCTTCTGATGTAACGGATGTAACGGATGTAACGGATGTACCATTCATTGCATGCCTTATCCTGTATCCGAGTGCAAAATATGATGCCATTGATGATTCTTCTGTAAAACCTGGATTATAAATTAGTCCCCCGCGCATGGGGAACGATCATCAAAATCAGATAAATCACAATAAGTTGTGTGGAGAATAGGCAATAGGCGGACATGTGTGATAGCATATGCTTTTGGGTTTTTAAATTTTTATAATAAACGAAGAATGGATTTATGGGCAATTTCCGGAAATTGGGTGTACGTTTAAAAAGGATAGTTCGTTACCTGAATAATTATCAAGAACAACGTATGCATTCAATTAACCGGATTATTTCATGATTAAATATGCAATGAATTTGATTTTTTTTTTAATGATTACAACTTCCTGCGTTTCCGATATGGAGTCCAATGGTGAACAAGTACCAGGAGGAGACGCAAGCTATTTCTCCATACCCGATTCCTTTTCCGATCCAGTGGAGACAACGGACCGGCAGAGTTTTCACCTTCAGAGGGTGGTCGAGGATCTTAATGTACCTTGGGGAATGGCCTTTTTGCCCGACGGGCGCATGCTGATTACCGAGCGGTCCGGTGAGATATACCTGGTCGAAGACGGTGAGCTTAACAGTACCCCGCTCGGAAATGTACCGGAGGTTCATGTGCAAGGTCAGGGCGGTTTGCTCGATATCGTACTTCACCCTGATTATGAAGAGAATGGCTGGATATACGTCACGTATGCACGTCAGGTTGAAGGTGGTGGCTCAAATACCGCTCTTGCCAGAATGAGGCTTGACGGTCATACTTTCACTGATGTGGAAGAACTTTTTATCGGTACTCCCGGTTACTCTGGTGGCGGCCATTTCGGCAGTCGAATTGCTTTTGACGACGACAACTACGTCTATTTCTCCATCGGTGACCGCCGTGCAACGGATTCAGCCCAGGATCTATCCACGCATAACGCCGTTGTCATCCGTCTTCATGATGACGGCTCGGTTCCTGCCGACAATCCGTTTGTCAACGACGATTCGGCGCAGCCGGAAATCTTTGCTTACGGACTTCGCAATATTCAGGGAATGAAGCTGCATCCGGAAACCCGGGAGATCTGGTCCCACAAACACGGTCCGCGAGGTGGTGATGAGATTAATATCATACGTGCCGGACTCAATTACGGATGGCCGGAAATTACACACGGAACTAATTATGACGGAAGCGTCATCACACCTGATACCGCTCGTGATGGTATGGAACAGCCGCTGCTGCACTGGACGCCCTCCATCGCACCGTCGGGCATGGCTTTTGTGACCGGCAACACATATCCCGGATGGGAAAGCAGTCTGATGGTCGGCACACTTGCACCCCGCTACCTCCACCGTGTTGAGCTGAACGGCGAGGAAGTGGTGGCGCAGGAAGAGATGCTGCCGGATATCGGACGTGTCCGGGATGTTCGGATGGCACCCGACGGATACCTTTACTTCTCGGTTGAGAATCCCGGCATTATATACCGCATTCTTCCGGCAGATTAATGTTAAAACCGCTATATCATCGATCAGACCTGCTCCGGTAAGAAAGTGTCAGTTGAAGGCTTTGGGTATTGTTCCGAATCTCCTATTATGCAGTCAGATTATTGCGAGTTATTCCGGACGTTTATCGAGGTTGAAATTCTTAATAAAAAAACAGATGAAAGGAATTGTGCTTGCCGGCGGGACCGGCTCTCGTTTGTATCCCCTTACCAAAGTAACCAATAAGCATCTTTTACCGGTGGGATCCAAGCCTATGATCTATTATCCCATCGAAAAGCTCATTGGAGCGGGTGTGGAAGAGATACTGATCGTAACCGGGACCGAGCACATGGGAGATGTGGTCAGTCTGCTTGGATCGGGCAAGGATTTCGGCTGCCGGTTCACCTACAAGGTACAAGATGAAGCGGGAGGGATTGCCCAGGCATTAGGACTTGCTGAAAATTTTGTGGGCGGTGACTGCATGATAGTTATTTTGGGTGACAATATCTTTCAGGATGACCTTATTGAAGCGCTCGCACATTACCCCGGAGAAGGGGCGAGCATCTTGTTAAAAAAGGTTGATGACCCGACTCGGTACGGCGTTGCGGAATTGTCCGCCGACCGGATCGTCGGTATCGAAGAAAAACCGGATCGGCCCAAATCAAATTACTGTGTGACCGGAGTCTATATGTACGATTCCAAAGTATTTGACTATATTCGCACGTTGAAGCCGTCCCGCCGCGGGGAGCTTGAAATCACCGATGTCAACAATCACTATATCTCGGAAGGACAAATGCATTTCAGTGTGATGAAGGGATGGTGGACAGACGCAGGAACCCAGGAATCCCTGCGACGAGCCAATGAATTGATGTACCAACCCGAGCATGAAAAATAAAGCGATTGCCCAATTTGGCTCATTCGGCCGCCCGGCCGGATGGCTGGTTCTTGGCACTGCCGGACAACTGGGTCGTGAATGGTGCCGGCAGCTGGAAGAACTTGGGGCTGACTTCCGGGGATTCACGCGGCATGAGCTCGATATCACCTCATCCGTGCAGCTTCAAAAGGTTATGGACGAATTGCGGCCGGATATCGTCGTAAACTGTGCCGCCTACACCAACGTCGACCAGGCCGAGCTGGAAGCTGCAACGGCAGAAAATATAAATGCGAATGCGGTTCGGGAACTGGCTGTTTTATGCGCCGACAAAAAAATGCGCCTAATCCACTATTCGACCGATTACGTTTTTCCTGGCCTGCTGAGTCATCGGACCCGGTTTCCGGACGGATACCCGGAATCATTTCCTCCCGACCCTGTCAACGAATACGGCCGGTCCAAATGGCTTGGTGAACTGGGGGTACAGGAGGCCGGCGGATCACATCTGATCGTACGGGTCTCGTGGTTATGTGGCCGGCAGGGGAACAACTTTATACGGACTATGCTGCGACTTGCGGATCAGATGGATCATCTGCGGGTTGTGGATGACCAGTTCGGTTGCCCAACATTCACGGATTCCGTTGTTGCAAACAGTCTTGTATTGATTGAGGAAGGGGTGGAAGGCACATTCCACCTGTCATCCCGCGGAGAAACCAGCTGGTTTGAATTCGCCCGGACGATCTTCAAATTGACAGGACGGCCGGTCACAGTGGATCCGATACCGACATCGGAATTTCAGACCCGGGCACGGCGTCCTGCCTGGTCGCGGCTCGACATCAAAAGATTGTCGAATGTTCCCGGAACGCGTATTTTACCCTGGCGCCAGAACCTGGAGGAGTTTTTAAAATCTTTGACATGAATTGAATCTGAATAATAGTCTGAATGGTTGAACGAATTGTAGATAGTCAAAAAAAATCATGGAATTTATACCGACATCACTGGAGGATGTGATCATTGTTCGTCCCCGTATTTTTGAAGATAATAGGGGATTTTTTACTGAGACATTCCGGCTCAACAGGTTTCACAAGGCGGGGATCCGAAAGACATTTGTCCAGGACAATCTGTCGAAATCTGAGAAAAATACGTTGCGCGGGTTGCACTACCAGATCATGAATCCCCAGGCAAAACTTGTGATGGTGACATCCGGAGAGATACTGGATGTAGCGGTGGATATTCGTCGTCACTCACCCAATTTCGGCAGGTATGTAAGCTACCGGCTGTCGGATAAAAACAAGGAGCTGTTGTATATCCCGGAGGGATTTGCACACGGTTTTTTTGTGCTGTCTGATGAGGCGACGTTTTTATACAAATGCAGTGACTACTACAATCCGGTCGGAGAGCGCGGTATCCGATGGAACGATCCGGATATTGCCATCGACTGGCCTGATACTGACCCAGTTTTATCAGCAAAAGATGAAAAACTTTCGTTACTTTCGGATCTGGATGAAAAGGAATTGCCGGAATGACCGTCGATCCGGTGTAATGATTCACCGACTTAACCAAATATGCGATATATTGTTACCGGAGGGGCCGGTTTCATCGGTTCAAACCTGATTTTGTACCTGCTCTCTCACAAAGAGAACCTCACACTGTTGAATCTCGACAAATTGACCTATGCATCTGACCTGTCGCATCTGAAACCGGTGGAGGATCTACCCGGCTACCGGTTTGTACAGGTTGATCTGGTCGACCGGGATGCGGTCCGAAAGGTGGTGCGTGAGTTTCAGCCAGAGGGTGTGATGCATCTTGCTGCCGAGTCGCATGTTGACAATTCGATCAGCGGTCCCGAACCATTTGTGATGTCCAATATAGTTGGTACGTTCAACATCCTGGAAGAGTGCCGGCAACTTTGGTCTGAAAACCCCGACGACTTTTCAGGCAAGAGGTTTCTGCATGTTTCAACCGACGAAGTCTACGGGTCTCTGGGCTCGGAAGGTGCTTTCACCGAAAAGTCTGCTTACGCTCCGAACTCGCCGTACTCCGCCACCAAAGCGGGCAGCGATTTTCTGGTGCGATCCTACCATAAAACCTACCAGATGAATGTGGTTACAACCAACTGCTCGAACAATTTCGGACCCCATCAGCACGAAGAAAAACTGATTCCCACGGTCATCCGGAAGGCGCTGGCCCATGAGAATATACCGGTTTATGGAAAGGGCGAAAATGTGCGCGACTGGCTTTATGTAACAGATCACTGCCGGGCGATTTCGGATGTTTTTGACAGAGGACGCTCCGGTGAAACTTACATTGTTGGCGGACATAACGAGTGGAAGAACATCGACTTGGTCAGGCTGATTTGTAACCTGCTCAACGATCTGAAAGGTGCGGGGCCGGATGATGACTATAAAAATTTGATCACTTATGTAACTGACCGTGCCGGACACGATTTGCGCTACGCCATTGACCCTGCCAAGATCGAGGCCGAAATCGGGTGGAAACCCAAAATGCGGTTTGAAGAGCAGCTTCGCGAGACGGTGGCCTGGAATATCAACCGGTTTGAAGATTGATTGAATCGATTTTCTTTCCCTTTTTTTCTTTACATTACAGTATATATTTATTTCCCTGATTAACACTGTGTTGATTGCTTTAAGCATAAAAGTATTTCTTTTTATTGCTTTACGTTTTGCCTTATCTGACGTCGAACCCTTAAAGACGGTGCAACAATGGCACAAATTAGCAAGCAAGATGCATTAAACTATCATAGTAAGGAGAGGCCCGGCAAGGTGGAAGTTATTCCCACGAAACCTTACAATACACAAAGGGACCTTTCAATGGCCTATACCCCGGGGGTAGCCGAACCCTGTCTTGAGATCGAAAAGAATCCGGAGGATGCCTATAAGTACACGATAAAAAGCAACCTGGTTGCGGTTATCACCAATGGTACGGCTGTTCTCGGTCTTGGCGATATCGGAGCCCTGGCCGGTAAACCCGTCATGGAGGGGAAAGGGCTCCTGTTCAAGGTATTTGCAGATATTGATGTGTTTGATATTGAGGTAGACTGCAAAGATACGGACAAGATGATCGAAATTATAAAAGCCATCTCACCCACGTTTGGCGGTATCAACCTGGAGGATATCAAAGCCCCCGAATGCTTTATTATTGAGGATCAGCTCAAGAAAGAACTCGATATTCCCGTTTTTCATGACGACCAGCACGGCACAGCCATCATTTCCGGCGCGGCTCTTTTGAATGCCCTTTATATCAACGGGAAAAACATTTCTGATCTTAAAGTCGTGGTCAATGGTGCCGGAGCTTCAGCAATTTCTTGTTCCCGGTTTTATTTTTCCCTTGGAGTGAGACCCGAAAACCTGATCATGATTGACAGTAAAGGTGTACTTCACAAAGACCGAAAGGATCTCAACAAAGTGAAACAGCAGTTTGTGCGTAACACCAGTTTACGAACTCTTGCCGAATCCATGGAAGGGGCAGATTTTTTTCTTGGCCTCTCGGTTGGAAATGTTTTAAACAAGGATATGATCCGGAGTATGGCGAAAGATCCCGTTGTCTTCGCGATGGCCAATCCCAATCCGGAAATCTCCTATGATGATGCCATATCGGCAAGGGATGATATTATCGTGGCCACCGGGCGTTCCGATTACCCGAATCAGGTCAATAATGTTCTGGGGTTCCCCTTTATTTTCAGAGGAGCACTTGATGTCCGTGCATCAACCATCAACGAAGAGATGAAGATAGCTGCGTGCACTGCACTGGCGTCACTTGCCATTGAACTCGTTCCAGATGATGTTAACAAGGCTTACGGAATAAAAAACCTGACCTTTGGCAAGGAATACCTTATTCCAAAACCTCTTGATCCCAGGCTTATTTCAAGAGTCTCTTCAGCAGTGGCCAAAGCCGCCATAGATTCCGGTGTCGCCCGTAAAATCATAACCGACTGGGATGCATACCGTTTAGAGCTGAACCGGAAGCTCGGATTTGAAAACACACTCATAAGAACTGTAATTGAGAAAGCAAAACAGAACCCGAAACACCTTGTATTTGCTGAGGCCAATAATCTAAAAGTACTCAAAGCCGTCCAGGGTGTTTTGGATGAAGGCATTGCAAAACCAATACTGCTTGGAGATAAAAAAATAATCAGGAGGTTGTCAGAAGAAAACCACCTGCATTTGCATGACATACCTGTAATTGATCCGAAAAGCGAAGCAGAAGCTGAAAGGAGAAAGCGTTACTCAGATCTACTCTACGCACGCAGACAAAGAAAGGGTTTGATGTACGATGAGGCCCTGGAAAAGATGTTTCACCGCGATTATTTTGGTATGATGATGGTCGAAACAGGTGAGGCTGATGCCTTCCTGTCCGGTTTTTCATCCCGGTATGCTGAGACGATACGACCTGCTCTGCAAATTATCGGTTCTAACGATACCATGAATCATATCGCAGGTATGTATCTCATCATCACAAAAAAAGGATTTTACTTCTTTGCTGATGCCACGGTCAATATTCAGCCATCAGCCAGGATACTGGTAGACACAACATTACTGGTGGTTCAGCAGATAAAGAAATTCAATATAGAGCCAAAAATAGCCATGTTGTCATACTCCAACTTCGGGGGCGTCAGTGGTGGCAGCTGTCAGCGAGTGCATGAAGCTGTCGAAATTCTTCACAATGAACATCCCGACCTGATTGTTGATGGCGAGATGCAGGCAAACTTTGCTTTCAATAAAGAATTGCGCAAAATACGCTTTCCATTTTCAAGACTGAACGACATGGATATCAACACTGTTATTTTCCCAAATCTCAGTTCTGGCAACATTGCCTACAAGATGATGCAGCAAATAGGTGGGGCAGAAGTTGTGGGCCCGATCCTTCTTGGCTTAAAGAAACCCGTTCATATTCTTCAGATCGAAAGTTCCGAGCGGGAAATACTTAACATGGCTGCCATAGCAGTGGTTGATGCTCAATACTCGGAGCGTCTTGAATTAGCTCCTGTTTTTAGCTAGGGTCAGAAAAGTAGATGCAAGTGTCTTGTAAATAGAGTCAGAGTTTTTTAAATGACATCCATCAGGCTGTTCTCCTTATTATCGTTTTTGCAATCACTTTCAGGTACGAAATCGATGAATGAAATGCCGGTTTTTTTCCGGGAAGCCGATTGAAGGGGTATGTCCATGGGAAGGCTTGCCGATTGTATGAATTCATCAATGAGAATATTGGAAACGGTTTTGGGAAAATGACGGCTCATGAGTACCTTGGAAATCCAATTTGTAATCATAAAGCAACTAAAAAAATCACGCAACGACTATGGCAAGGAAATACTGGCTGATGAAGTCAGAACCTGATGAATTCAGTATTGATGATCTGATGGCAAGAAAAAACGGAACTACATTCTGGGAAGGAATTCGTAACTACCAGGCGCGTAACTTCATGCGTGACGAGATGCAGGTAGGCGACGGTGTGCTTTTTTACCATTCGCGAGCCAATCCGCTGGCGGTTGTCGGCACTATGAATGTGGCGAGCGAAGCATATCCCGATCCGTCGCAATTTGAACCTGAGTCCAGGTATTTCGATCCGAAAAGCACAAAAGAAAACCCTCGTTGGATGCTGGTGGATGTGCAGTTCACCTCCAAATTTGACCAACCGGTAACCAGGAATCAGATCAAACAGACACCCGGCCTTGAGGATATGATGGTTATCAAACGAGGCAGCCGACTCTCCATTCAACCGGTTG
>SLQC01000251.1 GCA_007131625.1 Balneolales bacterium
AGAAATACCTGGCCCGATCCATGCTTTTTTGGATAAATGAATTTCTGAAAAAAATATATGAGCACGTGGAAGTTCGATTTATCGTGCATCACGCAAGAGCGTGGTTGGTGGATGAGGACTCCTTTTTTAAAACTGGAGAGTCAGGCGGGACACGATGTGCCGAAGCCTACAAATTGGCTCACAGTATGATCACATCACACTATCCCACTGACTCCTGGAATGTTTATATTTTTCATTTTTCAGACGGGGAAGACTGGGACTCCACGGCGACCATTAACGAGACCAGAAAACTGATCGAAGAAGTGAAGGTAAATATGCTCGGTTACGGGGAAATCCGACTTGACGGTCGGCCGTTCTCTTCCGGACTCAAAAAAGCATTTGAGAAAGAGTTGAATGTCGAATCGGAGCAAAAAGATGATATGGACATTATTGTCGGGGAGAAAAAGCATCCTTTCATCGGAGTTGTGATCAAGGACAAAGAACACATTTTGCCGGCGATTCAGGAATTTCTGAAGAAAGAGAGGTGGAAACAATGAAAAAAGAACTGATCAACCGCCTGAACGACATAGAAAAAGAGATAAAACGAATAGCTGAAGAAATGGGGCTGACGACGACCGAAGTGGAATTCGAAATCGTTTCCTCCCGTAAAATGATCGAGTCGATGGCGTACAAATTCACAACCAATTTCTCGCACTGGAGTCACGGCAGAGACTATGACAAACTGAAAACTCTGTATGAGCATCAGGGAGCCGGGATCCCCTATGAGACCGTCTGGAACTCCGATCCCCCTAAAGCGTTCCTGATGGAGACCAATCCGGTAATTCTGAATATTCTGGTAATGGCTCATGTTTACGGACACGTGGATTTCCACTTGGAAAACCGGTATATGCGGAGTGCGGCTGATTACATGGATTTGGCCCGCGAGGCCAGAAAAGTGGAAAAACGATTCAAAACTTATGAAAGGAAATATGGATTGGATGCCTACGAACAGGTCATAGACAGCGCTTTTTCCGTCTGCTGGCACTTGCCACCGGATCTGCTCTGCGAGCAGGAAGATGATGAAACGCTAAGAGAAAGACTTATCGACTTGAAAACAGAACGTATAAGGAGTTTGCAGAAACGAGAATTTTATGAAGACAAGAGCAGCATCAAGGATCTTAAGAATGAGATAAACGAGTTAAAGCGAAAAACGCCGCCGGTTCCCCGTTACGATATCCTGAGATATATCCTCGAGAACTCACCGAAACCCCTGGATGATTGGCAGAAAGATATCATCTCTACCATTCGGGAACAGTCCATGTTTTTCGAATTTCAGAAGCGATGCAAGCTGCTTAATGAAGGATGGGCGACCTATATCCATCTCCATATAATGCGAAGACTGTACGAAGAAAAACTGATCACACCGGAAGAGCACAAAGAGTTCTCCGCTTTTCATGCCAAGGTCACCCGCGAGGCACCCCAAACCCTGAACTGGTACAGCGTAGGATTGAAGTTTTATGAGGACCTTGTTTACCGGTGGGATCGGGGCATGCATGGAGATGAATTCCGGGAGAGTAAGGACCCGGACAAGTGGGTGACGTTTGACAGAAACGAAAACAAAGGCATCGCGAAAATTTTTGAAGTACGGAAAAACTACACAGACCGGATGGCTATTGAAGAGTTCTTTGACGAAATGTTTATGAGAGACGCCGGCATATATCTCTGGAGCGAAGAAACCGATCCGCTGACCGGTGAAATCAAACAGGTGATCGCCGAAGATGATCCCGTTAAAGTAAAACGGGTGTTAAAAAGCTTTTTCAGCTTGTACGGGACACCTGTCATCACGGTGGAAAGCGGGAATTACAACGACAACCGGGAACTCTATCTAAAGCACGAATTCACCGGTCAGGAACTGAATCCCATGTTGGAAGCCGGTACTTTGGAAAATCTGCATTATCTATGGGGCAAACCCGTGCACCTCGAAACGGTGGAATTGGAGAAGAACGAAGCCGGGGTGCCGACGGGCGCAAAGAAGTTAATACACTGCTTCGACGGGATGAATCACACCATTGAAATGGAGGAATTTGCGGAATGAATTGGCTGCTGGCTGCTGGCTGTTGGCTTTTGGCTGCTGGCTGCTGGCTGTTTGTTGATGTCTGAATGCGGTTGACAAATTAAATTTACATGTAAGAGTGTAAATCAGGCAGTACTGTCACGAATTTCCTGTTAATTTCTCCATGATCAGGTTGGTACGTGCAGCTGTAATACCGGTACTCGGACATTCACCCTTCACGTCTACGATTTTTTCTTTATTCATATGACCATCGGTCCCGTTTGAAACGCCCCATCCCGATTTTAACAAATCATTGACGATGGTCTGGATCAAGGGCTGCTGGATATGTTGCGGCATTTCAAATTCAAATCGTTCAGCCCGGGATGACCCGGCTTGGACAGTATCGGAAAGCGACACATCGGTAACCAGATCCACATAAGATCCGCTGAATGTGGGAAATGCGATCTCCCCTTTGCTGCCGGTGATGGTGGTCCGGTCGATTTTAGTAGATTTCCCTGCAGCGAAATTCCAACTACCTGTCCCCAAAACCCCGTTCGAGAATCGGAACGTCCCGGTTACGAGATCCTCCGCTTCGTATAACCCGGCCTGATTGACTGATAATCCGGAGGCTTCTATGATTGGACCGAATAGAAAATCAAGAAAGTCGAGTTGATGGCATGCCAGATCATAAAAATATCCGCCGCCGGCAACCTCCGGAATTAGCCGCCAATTTGCCGGATCGGTGTCGGCTTTCGGATCAGCGGGATTGTTCATCTGAATATGCACACTTCGCACGTCCCCGATAACATCTGAGTCAACAAGCTCCAGAATCTTCAGATAATTGGGCAGAGCCCGGCGATAATATGCAACATAAAGTGGTACTTCCGCATCCTCACAGACAGTGATCATTTCCATGCATTCCTGATGTGTACGAGCCATCGGTTTTTCAACGTAGACAGGTTTCCCGGAGGCTGCCGATTTGCGGGTCAGCTCGAGATGTAAGTGAGGCGGAGTGGCAATGTAAATGGCATTCACCTCCGGATCAGCCAGCAGATCGTCGGCGCTGTCGTACCACCGCGGAACATTATGTTCGACGGCGTAAGCCTTTGCTTTTGCACTGTCCCGGCGCATGACCGCCACCATCCGGGAATCTTTGATTTTGTTCATTGCCGGAGCACTTTTGACCCGGCAGACATCACCGGCTCCTATTACACCCCAGTGGATTTCGGAATCTCTCGTTTTTACCATAAAAAAGAACCTGTTATTATTTTCATTTGGGCTACCCTTTCCCAGAGAACATGTCGCAAAAGCCGAAGGGAATGTAAGAAATAAATCATAGTCACCCTTTCCCAGGAGAATATACCGTAATTGTTAGATTTAATATCGAAGGCCTGCATCACTTGCCGGCGGTAATGGGCGAGGCCCGCTGCAGCCGGGCAAGTGTATGCAGATGTTGGCCGTTTTCACGGGCTAACACGGACGTAGGCCGCGGTTGCTCGAAACTCACCAGCCGCTTGATCCAGCACACTTAGTTTTCTCTGCCGATCAGAGTCTGCATCAGAGCTCAGCTCAGCGTAAAGGCGCTCAACCTCGTAGACTTCGGCAAGCTGTGATGCAAGGTCCTTCGCCAGTGATTCGCCAATCAAGTCACCGATTGCCGCTTCCATGTTTTGAGAGTGCGTAAGAAGTTCCTGGCATTTCCCGTGGGGATATGTTCCTTGCTTCAGCAGTGCACTGGCCTCCTCGATGCTTTGCGCAATTGATGCAAGGAAATCGGCAACAGTCTGCTTTCTAGCTTGGCGTGCCTTCGCAAGTTCGTTTCTTAGCCCGAACAGCTTCTGGCCAACCACAAATATAGTTTCGATGATCGTGCTCATGATGTCCTCCTTACCGTAGGTTTTGGATCTGGATTAGACGGCCAACAACAATATATCATTGTTTTACTTTGCAGATAAAGTCATTGAACATTGAAATATATTAGTTATCATGGAGAACTTTCAATTTGATTACTATAATTAAAAATTGGCGCTAAAGTCCGGTCGGGAGTATTTATGATTCAATCAAGCACATTTTGGCGTACTGTTATTGCAGGGATCATAGCCACATTTGTCATGTCGATGACAGCATTTTTGCAGGCTGGATTCGGCTTGCCGCCCATCGACATCGGCCATATTCTGAAAGAAAGCTTTAATCAGGCTCATCAGTTCGAACCGTATACGTTGTTTTGGGGTAATGCGTCCAATCTGATAATCGGAATTTTACTGGCACTCATTTGGGTTGTATTTCTACAGAACCTTATCCCGGGAAACTGGCTGGTTCAGGGAGTAATTTATGGTGTCATTATCTCCGTAGTGGCCGGATTGATTGTCTCCCCACTTGTCTCTCTCGCCGCAGGAGAACCTTTCGGTATTTTTTATATCGATACCTGGACCCCCTGGCTGTTAATTCTGGCAGGACTCATTATGCATCTGGCCTATGGCGTTGCACTAACGCTCTGTCTGAAATATGCCGGTGTCCACGGTATTCATGCGAAATAATAGGATTTTTTGGTGATTGAAGTGTTTGCTGCAGCAGGGTTCTCATAGTTGGAGAACTCGTGTCAGCCGTGACCATAATTTTCTGATTGCGCTGAACGGGAACAATGGATCCAGTTTTGATCATTCATCCCGGAATGCATTATCCTGATCGGGCCTCATCAAACGTCACTGTGACCGATTCCGATGGCGGTTTACTTCGGATGCTGAACAGGTAGATCGCCAGCGAGGAGAGCACAAAACCGGGCAGGATTTCATACAGCTCAAACAAACCGCCCTCCAGATAATTCCACATCAGCACAGTAACCGCGCCCGTAATAACTCCGGCAAGTGCGCCCTGATGTGTCATTCGTCGCCAGAACAGCGAAAACAGGATCACCGGTCCAAACGAAGCGCCGAAACCGGCCCACGCCCATGCAACCAGTTCGAGTACCATCGCTTCGGGATTCCATGCGATCACCAGCGCAACCGCGGCGACGCCGACCACACTGAGCCGGCCGACCCATACAAGCTCACCATGAGTGGCCGAAGACCGGAAAAGTCCCTTGTAAAAATCTTCTGCCAGTGCACTCGAACAGACCAATAGTTGTGAATCGACCGTACTCATTACCGCCGACAAGATCGCCGCCAGCAGGATTCCTGCCAGCCATGGGTTAAACAGTTCCTGAACCATCACCAGAAAGACAAATTCAGGATCTGGAAGCGGATTATCGGCAAAATAAGCGACTCCGGTGAAACCGACAAATATTGCACCCAGAAGGGCGAATACCATCCAACCGATACCAATCATCTGTGCTTTCGGGACCATCTTGACGGACTCAATCGCCATAAATCGAGCCAGAATATGTGGTTGACCGAAGTAGCCGAGTCCCCATGCGAGCAGTGACAGCACCCCGATTATTGTCATATCCTGATATACATTCATAAATGACGGATCAACCGAAGCCACACCGGCAGTCAATGTGCCCCAGTTTTCGTAGAAAAATATGAGCATTATCGGTGCGGTAATCAACGCCAGAAGCATCAGGATGCCCTGAAAAAAGTCGGTCCAGCTGACGGCCATGAACCCACCGAGGAACGTGTAGACAACGATTACGCCGGTTCCTGCCAATAATGCAGTTTCATATTCCCAGCCGAAACTGCTTTCGAACAACTTGCCACCCGCTACCAATCCCGATGCTGTATAGAGTGCGAAAAATAGGAGGATTACAGAGGCGGTCACAATACGCAGAGTGTGACTACGGTCCTCAAATCTCTGCTCCAGATAATCCGGTAAGGTGATAGAGTTTCCCAAGTGTTCAGTGAACATCCGCAATCGCGCCGCGACATATTGCCAGTTGAGGAAGGCACCGATGGAGAGTCCGACCGCGATCCAGACTTGGTTGAGTCCGGCCGCATAGACGGCGCCGGGCAGGCCAAGTAGCAGCCAACCGCTCATGTCCGACGCACCGGCACTCAGGGCTGCCACGCCGCTTTTCAGTTTGCGTCCGCCAAGGATGTAATCCGGCAACGTTTCGCTGAAACGGTAAAAAACGATCCCGAAACCAATTAATGCGCATAAATAGATGATAAAGGTGACGATGGAAGGGGTAGTCATGAACGGCCTCCCTGGAGTGGTGGGTTGCTCCGACCGGGAGTACTGATTTGATTTGAGGCATCATTCTTACCTGGAGAGGTGCCTGTATTTGATTTGATGTTCGATTCCAGTGCATTTTCTGAACCCTGGAATCCGCTGGTACGATCGGTGTCAACTGATTCGGAGGGCGTCTCCCGGTTTCGCAAATAATTGATAACAGACAGTGCGAAAACAGCCATCATAGGCACAATCAGCCAGAACCAGGAGTGTAGCGGGACAGCGGTTTCTTCCATGTACAATTCGGTTATATCCCGGATTAATCAGAAATTAATCAGAATGGTGTTGACGTTGACATCCGGTCCCTTTTGTTGGAATAGCAAAAAAAAGTTTCCCATAGTTAATAACCTACCCGTACGACAATCGATCTGTGCAAAGTTTGCATCCGGGAAATCCTAATCTATTATATGTGAACCCGTCAAGCTCCCATCAAACAGAATTCTCTTGATTCAGTTATAATGCACATGATTCAAGTATGTATCAATTAATTCAGGAAAGATTCACTGGTTTCAAAAACAATTCGCATCTTGAGGAATCACTCGCTAGCCCTAATATTGAAACGATACGACACATTTATTTTGTCTTCTGTTACCAGGGCACCACGCATAAACGTGGGGGGATCAATGTTAAAATCGGATATATTCATCTGCAATTCGCCGGATATCGTCAATAAATTGGCATTTATACGTGAAACTGTAACCTCATGTTCCACCGGATGATCCACTCCGGCAGCGCGGGCAATACCATTAACAAGTAAAACAAGATCATTTGATCCCTCAATATTTCGGGCTTCTTTCACATCCGTCAGCTGATACCGTATCCTTCGATGTTGTTCCGCCTTGAGATTATCATACATGGTATTATTCATCGCATTTATACCGGAGTCCAGATCTTTTGAAACAATGGAGAAGACAACTTCTCTAAACCATCCGGAACCGGCATCTGACCCGGTCTCGGGTAAACTGCTGTCACTGCTCCAGGCAATGAATTCCGGACCGGCAACAACTCTCCCCTGCATCTTGTCGGTGGTAGCATTCCAGTCTCGTACATTGGATGTTCCCGAAATGGTGAATGAGACCTCCTCGATGAACCGATAAGAGGTTGCAGTGGTGCTGCTCTGTCCAACACTATGGCAGATAAAAGCGATGTTCAATCCAATAGTCAATATTATGATACGTTTTAGCATGATGTTGATAGGTTATGACAGAATTATTGTTATGCCGGTGCATCCGGCAAAGTCCGGCATTCAAGATTATCGACAAAATTGACCAATGACTCAGAATCCGGGAAATTCGTGATTTTTATGATATCTCTATCCCACTCGAGCTCTTTGTGTGATGCACGGTTAAAAGGTATTGCCAAACCGGTAATACGGAACATCGCATACCATCAAAATAAATACATTAAAAACTGAAATCTAAAGTCTGCGCCATATAAAGTAAAATAATATTTTTCCAGTTCATTTTCACGATGATGCACATTTTTATTCACATCATGTTTTCAATGATGATCATATCCCGAGTACTTTCTTGTTCAGATTTTCGTCGGCACCGGCACCTGCAAAGTCATCAAACGCTTTTTCGGTTTTCCTGATGATATGGCCCGCAATAAACGGCGCTCCTTCTTCTGCTCCCTGTTCGGGGTGCTTCAAACAACACTCCCACTCCAGGACCGGCCAGCCATTGAAATCGTATTGAGCCAATTTGCTGAAAATAGCACCGAAATTTACGTCACCGTCACCCAGTGAGCGAAAACGTCCGGGGCGATCCACCCAGCTTTGGTACCCGCCATATACACCGGACCTGCCTGTGGGATTAAACTCGGCGTCTTTGACATGAAAGAGCTTGATGCGCTCGTGATAGATATCGATAAAATCGATGTAGTCAAGCTGTTGCAGAACAAAATGACTGGGATCGTAAATGATATTGACCCGGGAATGGTTGCCGGTGGCATCGAGAAATCGTTCAAAAGTCACCCCGTCATGCAGATCTTCGCCCGGGTGAAGCTCATAACAGACATCCACTCCATTCTCATCGAAGGTATTCAGAATAGGGAGCCAACGGTCCGCCAGTTCTTTGAATCCGGCCTCAACCAATCCTGCCGGACGTTGCGGCCAGGGATACATGGTATGCCACAGAAGTGCACCGGAAAACGTGGCATGACCCGAAAGCCCCAGATTCTTGCTTGCCCTGGCAGCATAATTCATCTGATTAACCGCCCAATCGGTACGTGATTTGGGGTTATCATGATACTCTTTAGGGGCAAAACCATCGAAAAGTTTGTCATATGCCGGATGAACGGCTACCAACTGCCCCTGAAGGTGGGTGGACAAATCAGTGATCTCCAGTCCCGCCTCATGGACAATACCCTGCACTTCTTCGGCATAGGTTTTACTTTCTGCTAGTTTTTCAAGATCCACACAACGTGGATCAAAAGTGGGAATCTCAATTCCCTTGTAGCCCAAGCCGGCAACCCATTCACAAATGGATTTCAAATTATCAAAGGGAGCTTCATCTCCCATAAACTGTGCTAAAAAAATGGCTGGTCCTTTCATGTTTGTATTATTTTTGATTTCAATTGTCATATAAAACACCTATGAATTGCAATTATGCTCATTCATGCTGAAATCTCAGCCTGGGTGTTTCATAACTTTGTTCTTTTAGGTATATATTTGCATTTATTTAGACATCGCGATTCTCGTGAACACTTTTCAGGGTCATTCGAATCGGGTCCATTTCCTGTCACTCTTACTGGAGGCAATAACGGTTTCGATAAAAGACATACCCCGCAGGCCGTCCTGAACCGTAGGATAGTCAAGATTCTCGGGATTCGGCTCCTCACCCTGCAGGCGGCTGCCCAAAGCGTGGGCAAAATTGCGGTAGATATTGGCAAACGCTTCGACATAGCCTTCCGGATGACCGGAAGGAACCCGGGTGTTATGCATGGCGGTATCGCAGAGATAACTACCGTGATCGACTCCGGTTCTGTAAATTTCCACAGGCCGGTCAAGATGTTTCACCAACAGAGTATTCGGCTCATGCTGATGCCACTCAATTCCCCCTTTCTCACCGTAGACAAAAATTCTGAGGGCATTTTCTTCCCCGGCACAGATCTGACTGGCGTGCAAAATACCTCGGGCTCCGTTATCAAATCGAAGCAGCACATTGGCATCATCGTCCAGAGCACGTCCTTCAACCAGTGAACTCAGATCGGCACATACTTCTGTGATTCGAAGTCCGGTGATATATTCTGCCAGATTTTCAGCATGGGATCCGATGTCACCCAGAGCACCGGCAGGACCTGCTTTTTTGGGGTCGGTACGCCAGGATGCCTGCTGATTATCCGTTTCAAGGCGGGTGGACAACCATCCTTGCGGATAAGACACAATAATTTTCCGAATTTTGCCGAATTCACCCCCGGTTGCCATATGTCTGGCTTGTTTGACCATAGGATAACCGGTATAGGTGTGTGTCAAAGCAAATTGCAGACCGGTCATTTCAACCAGCGATACAAGATCCTTTGCTTCCTGAGTATTAATCGTCATCGGTTTTTCACACACTACATGAAATCCGTTTTCCAAAGCGGCTTTCGCAACCGGGAAATGAACATGATTGGGTGTAACGATCGATACAAAATTCATGCGTTCCTCTTCGGGTAACGCTTTCTCTTTGGCAAACATCTCATCATAGGTTCCATACACCCTGTTATCCGGTAAAAACAAACCTTTGCCTGCCTCTTTGGATTTTTCTGGCACAATATCAAATGCACCACAAACCAGTTCAATCTGCCCGTCCAATGCAGCTGCTTTTCTGTGAACTTCCCCGATAAATGCGCCGATGCCTCCACCGACCATTCCCATTCTTATTTTTCTTTGCATTTTTTTATAGTTTGGATTTTTTATGGGTCACATGAATCACCCATAGCAATAATCTTGTTCATGTGTACTGAAATCTCAGCATGGGTGATTCATGGATTTTCTTTTATTGAGTAATAAATTATAAATGTCTCTTCTTTAAAGGTATCCTAAAGTGACATGCACTTCCATTTAATATCTTTGACAAACTTCTTAATTTCTATTATTAAAATAAAGCAAAGAATACTCGTTGTGTTACCCTGGCAACTTTCTTTTATATTTAAGGAATCAAAAAAGGAAAAACAATTTAAAAACTACGCAAAACATGAAAACTATGAAGCTGGGTTTTATAGGGTCAGGGTTTATTGCCAATTTTTTAGCATCTGCCATGAAACAGGTGCGCCATTGTGAACTTGCTGCTATTTATGACCGTGGCGGGGCAAAGGAACTGGCATCATATGCTAAAGAAAATAAGTTGGGAGTTCCTAAACTTTATCGTTCTGTTTCCGATATGTGTAACGAGTGTGATGTGTTGGCCATCTTAACCCCCAACTTCACGCGGATTGATATTATGGAGCAGATTTCCAAAGCAGTGAAAGAAGGTGCTTCACTCAAAGGGGTTATATGTGAAAAACCTCTGGGCCGAACCATTGCGGAATCAAAGAAGATGGTTGATTTAGCGCATGATGTAAATTTGCGTACGTCATACTTTGAAAATCAACTCCATATGAATGTGGTCAATAACGCCCTCCAACAACTCCTGCCTCAACGTAAAGCTATGGGTAATATCACCCTGGCTCGAAGCACTGAAGAACATGCCGGCCCTCATAGCTCCTGGTTTTGGGATCCAACACAGCAAGGAGGAGGAGTACTATCGGATATGGGGTGTCACAGCATAGCCATCTGCCGCCATATTCTGACCCCTCCGGGCAAGTCGCCAACTTTCCTGGAACCCGTTGCGATGCAGTGTGAGACAGCGCTGTTAAAATGGGGCCAGCCAAAATATCGCGAAATGCTAAATAAGAAATATGGCGTGGATTATTCATTAACACCGGCGGAAGATTTCTCGACGGGTGTGGTTACCTTCAGGAATCCGGAGACAGGGCAACTTGTAAAAGGGCAGTTTACCGACTCCTGGATGTATGATAAACAAGGTCTTCGGCTGTCCATGGATGGGCTTGGGCCCGGGTATGCAATGGAGGTCAATACGTTAATTTCGCCACTCGAAATCTTTATCGGAGATGAAGCTGCAGAAGGGGCCGCAGATGCTGAAACAGCTCTGGAAAAATCTACAGCTTCTCGTGGACTTCTGGCCGTGCAGCCCAATGAAGCTCACCTTTACGGGTATGTAAATGAGACTCAGGATGCCATTGATTGCTTTTTTGAGGGTAAGGATGCCTTTTTGGACTGGGAATACGGTTTGGAAACCACTCGTTTGGTTCAGGCTGCCTATATGGCTGCAGAATGTCAAAAAACAATCGACCTCACAGATGAAACAATTAAAAAAGATTTGGAGAACTATTCTTCTTTGATTTCACAAGGCAGGGGTGCAGAAGTTCTCTATTCCTGAACGGTGTATGAATCTACTTTATATTTAACCAATCGCGTGAATAAAAGTTGATTATTCAAGAATTAAAGTCATCTTTTTTCAGGTGAATTCAATTTAGTTATCGCGAACCACTTCATGCCAAGATTCAGTACCAATGACATTTTACCATAGCCACATTCTACTGTACTTCAATGTGTTATAAGGAAAAAAATTGAAACTTTAGTTCCCAATTACCTTTTTTATTATTATCGAGTCAATTAACTGCCCGATTATGAC
>SLQC01000104.1 GCA_007131625.1 Balneolales bacterium
ATGAAGATCTACCGATACATCAATGACAGAGGCGGAAAAGTTACTCTTTATCCCATTGATGGTCCTCCCGACAGTTGGGAAAATCCCATTCAGGTAGCTGAAGAGGTGTTTACCCATGAACAGAAAGTAACCGAAATGATATATAAGCTGGTCAACATGGCCAAAGAAGAAAAAGATCACAGCACGGATAACATGCTTCAATGGTTTGTATCCGAACAGGTGGAAGAAGAGAAAAACGCGGATGAATTGGTCCGGCAATTAAAGATTGTTAATGGAGAAGGTCAGGGTTTACTCATGCTTGACCGTGAATTGGGTCAGCGCCAATTTGTTGATGATACCCAACAAGAATAATTGCTGTGGCAACAATGAAGAAAAATGTCAATGACTAAACTGCGCTGCCCCCGCCTGAAATGGAAGCTTATTGCTCCGGCAGTGTATACGAATGCGGTGCATTTTTTTATTTGCAGTATTGTATATTTTGCGTTATCCCGATACCAAATGAAGCGCCATGAATATCATAGTCATCATACATAAAGCAGAAAAAGGTGGATACCGGGCAGAAGTCCCCGCATTGAAGGGATGCTACAGTCATGGGGAAACTCTTAAGGAAACTAAAACCAATATCCGGGAAGTTATTGAAGGGTATCTGGAGACCGTTCAGGGAAATGCTGTTATCACAGGGCCAGATGATGAAATATTTGAGTTGTCGGCGTGAAAACCGAAGGATGCCGGTATTACCGAAGATATGCTTTGAGAATCTACCCACTTACTCAAACTCAAAAGACAGATCGTTTTTCCTGTTGCTTGTGAAAAAGTGTGAGTTCATTACATGTGTTCCATACTTTCTCGGATACTATTTCATTAAGGGCATAGGCCGGGTACACATCCGCACCAAATCCCTGTTTAATATCTGTGATAATTCCTGCTCCCACTCTCGCCGGTTTCATGATCTCCAATTTGTGATTGAAATGTGCACCGGTGGTTTTATTATACCGGTCAGACGTACAGATTTTGTAATAGAGATCTGCTGTAAACTCCGGCGGACGGAAAAAGAGATTCTGAATCCTGGCAATCAATCGCCAGTGGGGCTTAACCTTCATCAGAGCGTCTTTCGACATGGTGGCACCGTTAATTTGAATAGAGTATGTTTTAATCCCACTATCAGCTAACTCCTTTGCCAGTCTGAAAGTGAGCATCAGCAGCGCCATCTTTGAGTTTCGATAATTGATATATACACTGTGCGAACGCGGATCTGCCGGTTCTTTTTGCAGATGATCAAAATCTATCTCTTTCTTCGGATTCAGGAAGTGTTTGATGATGTTGCTTCCGGCATGAAGGATTCTTGCATCATCCGACTGAGCAAGCAGATCACGGAGAAGCATCGTCATAAGAAACGGACCCGCCACGTTGGTTGCAAAAGTGATTTCAATGCCGTCGGGACTTTGCTTGTATGGAGCACCGTGATTGAAATAAGCTGCGTTGTGGATCAGAACATCGAGATCTTTGTATTTTTCATGGAAGTTACTGCAGAATGTCCGGATGGATTCGAATGAACCCATATCCAACTCTTCAAGATAAACCCTGTTGTTTCCGGATTCCTTTGCTATTTGATCCCGAACCGGGCGGCTTTTCTCGAGACTGCGGCAGGCCATGATTACCGTATGACCCTCCCCGGCAAATTTCTGTGTAGCGGCTTTTCCAATTCCTGAATTGGATCCGGTGATGATAACGGTTCGCTGTTTCATGTGTTTAAAAATTTCAGATTCATATCGTCACATAGAATACCCATGAGATTTTAATCATGCACCTGGGTGTTGAATCCTCAACATGGGTATAGCACTTCGTGACCTTCGGTTCATCTGTTTAAAATGTTTTGATTTATAATGTCAGATGGAGCATCCATGGTTTTAATCATGCGCCTGTGTGTCCGAAATACCGGCCATGGGTGTAGCATTTCATGACCTTCGGTTCATGTGTATAAATATTCTGATTTCTAAAGTTTTATGCTCATTATTTTCGGCTTTTCTCCATATATACGGTATGAATTTATAAAAGTTACCTGCCTTCTCATCGATTTCATCCATTTAAAATGCCCTGTTGCTAAAAGTGTAAACCATGTTGTGCTATAAAAGGGACTCTTAAGCAACTGAATTCGTCGTATTGAATAACCAGATAAAACTATCTGATCTGGAAATGAGCGATGATAAATATTTGATCAGGGATTCTGGCAACATAGCTATATTAGAGGCATTGCCAAATCATATTTTGATTATAAACCGTGTCAGGTGAAAGACGTATCCCGGCATTTAAAACGGACAGTTTTCGTACAGATCCATGAGCCAAATCAGCCCACGTTTTTGGAAGATATTCTTTGAAGTCTACGAAGCCTTGCCCCGGCAGGGGCCGGGCAATCGCGCCGGCGCTGCAAAAGCCCTCAGTCTTTGCGGTGAGTTTTCGTCCTCACCGGCAATTCTTGACCTGGGTTGCGGTGTCGGTGGACAATCGCTTTACCTCGCTGAACTCACATCCGGGGCCATCGTGTCGATTGACAACCATGCTCCGAGCATCGCGCGCCTCAAGGCGACACTACGAGAGCGACGATTATCACAACGAGTTCAGGCACTGGTTGGCGATATGGCTAACCCGCAACTACCACCGGAGAGCTTTGATCTCATCTGGTCCGAGGGTGCACTCTATAACATCGGTATTAAAAAAGCCCTTTTGACCTGCTACAGACTGTTGCGTCCAGGCGGTTACCTCGCTTTCACTGATGCCGTCTGGCGTATGGAAAATCCACCACCAGAGATCAAGGCAGGTTTCGACCTGGACTACCCGGCCATGGGTTGGGTGGATGATGTTCTGGTGATGATAGAAGACGGTGGATTCGAGCTGATCAGCCACTTCACGCTACCGGATGAAGCATGGTGGGACGACTTCTACACGCCAATGCAACATCGTATTGAGGAGTTGCGCGGCAAGTACGCCAACGACAACGAAGCCTCTTCCATTCTTGACCAGCTTGCTCAGGAGCCAGAAATGCATCACCGTTATTCAAGCTATTACGC
>SLQC01000074.1 GCA_007131625.1 Balneolales bacterium
AATCGACCGGAAATTCAATAAGAAAACAAAAAAGAGACCTCCCCTCCAACTGATTAAAGATTTTTTGGTCAAATGAGATGAAGGAGGGGCGGTGAAATTAAAAATCGCTCAATTTAGGTATCATAAATAAAAAAGTAGACTTCGTCATATTTTCTTTCTCTTCTTAAAGTGATAATGAATTTATGATTGAAATATATTCTATAACGAACCCGACGAGCCCCAATCCGGCCAATAGCCTTGCGTCACGCCCGGACGTTCGACCCTGTGCTCCGCACCATACCACCCGAGCCATTCGGACCGCACTGATGCATCCAGATGATCCACCTGGAACATCGCCCCGCCGCTGCCAGACGCTACCGTTGCCATCACTGAACACAACTTTACCCTCCGCTGAAACCAGTTGGCCAACACTGTGAGTGACTGAATACGCCTGCGGTGAAACACAACGGTTGATCGCGCCAGCCGCCGAAATCGCATAAACCCGTGCTCGCCGTCAAATCCGGCCGCCGCATCCCTGTAGCGCACATATCCGATCACTCCCGCCGTCATTAAAATCACCGGGATCAGCCATAAAGCACCGAAATACCATGCCCCTACTGATGCCAGCAGTAGCGCCGGCACCACAGTTTTTATCTGATAGCGTAGAAAAGCCCGTCTCGGCGGTTTCACGCCCGGCAGATGCACATCGTAATCGGTCAGCATTTCTTTTAAAAACGTCTCCAGTTCCTGTTTGCGCATCAGTGGAGACACTACCGTCGTCTTGCCGCCTTCATCACCGAATCCGGCATTTTCCACATAAACCATCGCAAACCCGAGCGGTTGCCGCAAAATCCCCTCAACCACTCTAACAGCCTGAATTCTATGATAGGGAATGGTAATATGTTTCTTTTCGAACAATCCGCGACGGATATGAAGCTCGCGGTCATTGCGAGATAGCGTAAATCCGGAGTAGCGCAGCAATGTTCCAAACACCGAAAGCAGCCACGCCGCCAGCACCGCCACGACTGCCAGAGTTATCCAAATATCGGCAGTTACTCCGTCTGCATATGTTTCGATCCATTCTATGACCTGTTCTTCACTCACCACCTGGTTGATCTGTGCCATCACAGTACCGACGATCGACAGTGCGACACCGAAACTGCCCGCCGTACTGGCTGCGATTAGCAACCTTTTGCGCGACAACCGGTAAACCGGCCAGGTGATCTCTCTCTCAACATCCATTCCCGCGACACCCTCTTTCCGGGTCTCCACCTGCAAAGCTTCTTCAATAGCACGGGCGTCTTCTCTGGATATGGCACTGATTGCTGCTTCGGGTGCGGATCCACCGGCGGTGAGCACATTCAGGCGCACCAGCCCGAACTGTCGTTGAACCGGTCCGGAACTTATGTCGATCGCCTGGATTCTATCGCGCGGCACATACCGCTTTTTTCGCACAAAAAGACCCTGTTCGATGCGCAGCTCGTCTTCTTCCACCCGCCAGGTGAACCGGAGCCAGCTGATGAATCCGAAACCCAGCAGTGCCAGCAGCATCAATGTAATCCCCTGCCAGGAAAAAAACGGTGAATTGCCACCCTGACCCAGGAAAAAGACCAGAATGATCGGTATGATCATCTCGCGCAGTGTTCGAAGCACAAAGGTGAATATGGCTACCGGGTGCTGACGATGCGGCACGCTGATCGGGTTTATGTTTTCACGATTCAATTCGTGAGATCTGGCCGATTCTGTCGACTCATACATTACAGATCCTCCCGCGCCACACGCGCATACTCTGAAATTTTATGCCGCAGATCGTCAGCCACCGGTTCGGAAAGTGCCGGGATTTCATGTACATCACCGGCTGTAGAGATGGTAACGGAGGCGAGTCCGAACTGTCGGTAGACCGGACCCTGACGGGTGTCTACATGCTGAACTCTCTTGACTGGGATAAGGGTACGGGTGATCACAAAAAGCCCTCGCTGAAGATCGATTTCATGCCGGTCAACCCGGTAGCTCCACCGTTTCCAGCGGATATAGGGGATGACAGTCGCTTCCAGGAAGGTAAGAGTCAGAAAAAGCACACCCAGCAAATAGGCTGGCCATTCAGGAAGTGTCGAACTGCCTATAGAAACGGCTCCGTATACCAAAGGGATGATCCAGTAGACCAGTGATCCGATTGATCCGGAGATACGCCAGGCATTGATCGCCTCCGGGGATAAACGGTTTTCCAATCCATTCGTGATCAGATCGGCTTGCCCTGCCTCCTCATCGCTCATCCCTGGCGCAGAGTGTTCTTCTCCACCACCTGCCGCGCCGGTCTCCGATAGTTCGGTATTTGTGTACTTTTTGTCTTCAGCAGTCATATATGCGCTTGTTGCATAATTTTATGATGATGGGGATTTTATGAATTCGGCCACCCACCTTTACCGAATGGTGCATCCACACCCGGCGTGACCCACTTACGCGTCGTTACCGGTTGATTCCTGCGGCCGTCGGTATCACGATACAAAATAGCACATCGTAACAGTTCATCAAACAGCCGTCTTTGCGACGCCATTTGTGGTAAATATTCCGGATGCCATTGCACACCAATCATAAAAGTACTTTCATGATGTTCGATGGCCTGAATCACGCCCCCTCGTTCCTTTCCGACCACCCGGATTCCCTTACCAGCTTGCCGGACCGCCTGTTTGTGCAGGCTGTTTACCCGGATGTACTCCGAACTGATAATTGTCCGAAGCCGGCTTCCTTCTTCCAATCGCACCTGTTTCCGGGGGTAAATCGTCATTATATTCGGTTCTACTTCATAAAAAGAGGAGAGATCCCGGTAGAGTGTCCCGCCGTGATATACATTTATCAGTTGTGCTCCACGGCATATTCCCAACACCGGCAACCCGGCATCGATTGCGTGCTTTAGCAGCCGCCATTCCAGGTCATCCCGATTGAAATCAACGGTGATGGAGCCGGCGCTGAATACTTTACGCAGCAGTCCGATAAGTGGCATAAGGAGAAGCGTGATCCAGCGCTCTCCCCGGGGTTCATTTTCGTCAGGTGTGGTGCGAATGTTTTTCAAATCCATAAGCAGATCTTCATATCGACCCGGATCGATATCGGCCCCGCCACCGATAATCAGTCCGTGAGGTATGTCCACGGGAGATTTGCGACGCACCTTCTCAAAATTCGACGGTGTGATGCGGACCGGTTTCCCCCCACTGCGTTGAATGGCAAATTTAGCGGCCAGCCATGCGGCTGTTCCCCCCTTGTCCGGACCTGTTATCCATATTACCGGTTGCATGTGTTTATATCAATTGATGGCTTATGTACATAAGTTTTCAATATGGTTGCTATTTTCATCATAACGAGATCAATTCATAATGCGGGTACGCATTTCCCGCATCCATTTTTCAGTCCAGCTTTTGATAGGATGCCGTTTTCTGTACAGGAAAAGCGTCTGCATCTCGGTCAATTTGCCGCCGGATTCCGCCAGGCGTTCGACCTGAACCCAGACATTCCATTCGCGGGTGAAAGTCCAGCCGGGATCGTCGATTGAACTGTTGGGAAGACGGTAGTGGAATGTCGGCCGTGGACGGATCAACTCGTCGGCCAAACGGCTGCTTACGCGATCTTTATCAAGCCAGGCAAAAAGAGGGAGCATATCGAGCGGACGGTTGCGTGTCGGATTGAAAATGAGGTAATCGTCAATAATGCGTCCGGTGTCTGGATGATATTCCGGATCCAGTACCTTGTCAACATAATTATCGGGAAATGGATCAATAAACGAAGTGATTTCGCGCATCATATCGATTTCATGGGACAGTCGCAGCCATTCATAAAGAAGCAGAAACGCCTGAAAATACCGAAGGATGACGCCGGGATCACGAGACGGTGTTTCGGGATTGAGATGGAGTCCGAATGCATTGAAGGGTGATGCGGATGTTCCTTTGCCGTGCATCCGGTAGATGGCTTTGCGCAGCTCCTCCAGTTCAGCAATCCGGTCAAATGTGACCGGCGGAAAGGAGACTTCAAACGGAACAAAAGGTTTTGCCGTCGACGCCAGCAGCTTTTCGACAGAACGCTGCCAGCGACTGTCGATCTCAATGCCGATATCTTCTCCAAACTTATGAAAATAATCAGTTTTGGCGAGTTTCTGCAGGAGAATCCAGTCCAATTCGATGTTAAAATCCCCGAGGCGGGTATTTCGGACATACTTCTTGTAGTCGCTTTCGGCCACCATTTCGCCTCCATAACACATGGTGACCAGGGAAGCAATCCGGTCGATCGGCAAACCTGAAAACTCAATCTCCAGTCCCATTTTCCGAAGCTCACCACTGGCGTTTTTTGATTTCGGCGGAAACTGTACTGTATCTGATATCATTTTTTTCTGCAGTCATCCGGATATAATTTCTGATCCGAAGTGTTAAAAAGGAAACCCGGAATCATCGGAGTCAGTCCGTCAGTATTCCTACAACTAAAGCGAAACAAACGTTCTCTGATAAAATCCACTTTTATCCTTAAATTACCCCCCCCAAGAATGTGCAGAGGCAACCGTAATTAATTAAAAACTAAACAATCGAAACAAAATCCGAAAACCTATTATGGCGAAAGAATTTGATTTATGCGTGATCGGGTCCGGACCCGGCGGTTATGTGGCGGCGATTCGTGCCAGTCAACTCGGTTTGAAAACAGCAATTGTAGAGAAACGTGACTTGGGAGGGGTATGTCTGAACATCGGATGTATACCAACCAAAGCGCTGCTGAAATCAGCTCAGGTTGCTGAATACCTGCAGCATGCCGACGAGTACGGTTTTGAAGCCGGCACTATTAAAACCGACTTCCCGAAAATTATCAAACGGAGTCGCGGTGCGGCCGACAAGATGAGCAAGGGTGTACAGTTCCTGCTGAAAACCAATAAAATTGAAATTATTAAAGGTAAAGGAGTTTTTGCGTCGAAAAGCGAGCTTTCCATCCGGGATGGAAAAGACAAGGAAACCGAACGCATTAAGGCGAAACATTTTATCGTTGCAACGGGTGCCCGGGCACGTGAGCTTCCGAGTCTGAAATTTGACGGCAAAACGATCATCGACTACGAACAGGCGATGAAACTGGAGAAACAGCCGAAAAAAATGGTGATTGTCGGAGCGGGTGCGATCGGTATTGAGTTCGCCTATTTCTATCATGCCATCGGCACCGATGTGACCGTGGTCGAGCTGCAGAAGAATATCCTGCCGATAGAAGATGTTGATATTAGCAAGGAGCTTGAGAAAATCTACAAGAAGAAAGGGATGAAGATTCTGACCGAAAGCTCGGTCGAGAAGGTGGAGAAGAAAGGCAAGAAGGTCATCGCCACCGTAAAAACAAAAAAGGGCGAAGAGAAGATTGAGACGGATGTGGTCCTTTCGGCGGTCGGTGTCGTGGGGAATATCGAAGGACTTGGACTCGAAGATATCGGCGTGAAAGTTGAAGATGGCGCGATTCAGGTAGATCGCAAAACCTATCAGACCGGTGTAAAGGGTGTATACGCTATCGGCGATGTGGCGGGACCACCCTGGCTGGCACACAAAGCGACCCACGAGGCACTGCGTTGTGTGGAGCGGATTGCCGGGCATGACCCGCAGCCGATCAATTATGAAAACATTCCCGGTTGTACGTATTGCCAGCCACAGGTGGCATCGGTCGGACTCACCGAGGCGCAGGCCAAAGAGCAGGGATATAAGATCAAAGTCGCCAAGTTTCCGTTCCAGGCCAATGGTAAAGCAGTGGGTGCCGGTCAGATCGACGGTTTTGTGAAGGTTGTCTTCGACGAAAAATATGGCGAGTGGCTGGGTTGTCACATGATCGGAGCCGACGTGACTGATTTGATTGCCGAAGCGGTGGTGGCGCGTGATCTGGAGACGACCGGACACGAGATCATTCAGGCGATTCATCCGCACCCGACGTTGTCGGAGGCCGTGATGGAAGCGGTTGCCGAGGCATACGGCGAAGGAGTGCACCTGGGCACACCTCCAAAAAAGAAGTAGACGTCCATTCCCGGATTATGCCGCATCAATACGAAAACCGTCCTGATGACATGGGACGGCTTTTTTACTTAGTGCGCCCCGGCAGGACGCATCCACTTGGGAGTGAAAGTCTCCTGTGTGCCATTATTTTTGGCTATGGATGTTTCATGCTATTACGTATTACTTTTTTAAATGATATCATGCATCAGTGTATGGCTATAGTAATATGTTCTGCAATTCTGCTGACGATCCCGTTAATATCGACAGCCCAAATATCCGCACCCGTTTTTTCACATCCTGCAGGTACCTTTACCGATACTTTAGATCTGGAATTTTCCGTAAGTGATGGCGCAACGGTTTATTACACGACCAACGGCGAACTTCCGGATCAGAATACCTATGAATACGTTGATGGTGAGCCGATTCTGGTTCATGGCTCAATAATCATTCGCGCCAGAGCGTATGCCGAAGATGAGCCTCCGAGCGAAATAGTCTCAAAGGTCTACAGTCAGGTGCATCCCGAAATGAGAGATTTTGACTCGGATCTGCCGCTGGTGATCGTTCATCAGTTTGATGAAAAGATGATTGATCAGTGTGACAATCCGTATTCTCCCACCATATGTGATCGTTCGACCGCATACTATTCAGCGATTGACAAGGACGAGGACGGACGCGCCCGGCTGCTGTCCGACAACCTTCATCTGCAAAGCCGCATGGAAACCAATTTCCGGGGCACAAGCTCTCTGCGCTTCCCCAAAAAACAGTTTGCCGTTCGTTTGGTCGATGATTATGACGAAAACCGCAACGAGCCGGTACTCGGAATGCCTTCGGAGAACAACTGGATCATGAGCGCTCCGTATGACGACAAAACGCTGATTCGAAATGCTTTAGCCTATCAGATCAGCCGGGATATGGGACGATACGCCCCCCGCACCCGATTTGTCGAGCTCTTTCTGCACGACGGTCACGGGCCGCTCACCATGGATCATTATCACGGGGTGTACATGTTGACGGAGCGTATCAAATGGGACAACAACCGTGTCAACATCCGGAAACTGGAACCGGAGCACAATTTCGAACCGGAGATCACCGGCGGCTACATCATCAACCATGAATTTGGACGCGAATCCCATATTATCAGTAATCATCGCAAAACCAGCTTCGCATTGGTGCGGCCGCAGCATGACGACATCACCCCGCAACAGCGGGAGTGGATCGAAGGATATCTCGGCGATCTGGAAGAGGCACTGTTCGGCCCCGAATCCAGCGATCCCGATGCGGGATTCGCGGCATATCTGGATGCCGGCTCGTTCATCGACCATCACCTGATTACCGAATTATTTAAAGAAATTGACGGATACCGGCTGAGTACCTATCTTCACAAGGATCGCGGCGGCAAACTGGTTATGGGTCCGGTGTGGGATTTTAATATCAGTCTCGGAAATGTAAACTATTTTCCAAACTCTGAATTCATCACTGATTATGAACCCTGGAAACCGGAAGGGTGGTATTATGAGCTGATCAGTCACAAGCAGTATTTGAACGGCTGGTACACCCGGCTTTTTCAAGATCCCGAATTCAAATCACGATACCGGAACCGATGGTGGGAATTGCGTCAGAGTGTTTTTTCCACCGAACACATAACAGTGATGATACGCAATTATGCCGACAAACTGGATGAAGCACAGCAGCGTAATTTCGAACGCTGGCCGATTCTGGGTGTTTATGTCTGGCCCAACAAATTCATAGGAGATACCTATGAGGAAGAGATCGAATTTATCATTGACTGGATAAAGCTGCGGCTGGACTGGATCGACGCGCAGATGGGGAAGTTGCCTGATCAGCCGGTTTCACATTTGCGCTATTACTGGTATTTCGACGACGAGCTCGCCAACGACACCCCCTTTGAATCGCTCGATGCCGGATTGTCTCTGGTCCACAACGCGCGGATCCGATTTCATTCGGCTCTGGACGGATATCCGTTTGATGAAGCACATCCTTATTGGCGGAAAGCCTCTATGGAACGCCGAAACCGGCCGACTGATATAAACTACCGCCGGGAGGGGTATTACGGCCGGTACTATGACGCCGACAGGATGCGGGCACTGCAGGTTCGCCAGCCGTTCACCGGTGACGGCGGCGAAAATATGCTGCTCTTCGATTTGCCGACAACGGGCATGGAGAATGTCGTCTTCCGGTTTGCCGCCATGGATGAAGGTGCCGCCGACGCACTGCTGATTGACTATTCGGTTGCGGAGGGTGATCCGGTCTGGACCACCGCGCAACTTTCAGACAGCCGATACCCGCTCACCGATAAATACAAACTCTTTACGGTCGAATTCAGTGAAATACCGGAATCTGACAATAACCCCGATTTCAGAATCCGAATCCGCTTCGACAGTGACGACCTGGTAGTTGATTACGGCAACCGGGTCACCTTTAACAACTTTAGCCTGGCGGCCAACGGTGACTCTCTTGCTACATCGGCCACCGATGATTATGATCATATCCGGAAACCTGCCGTTGTCCGGCTCGATCAGAATTTTCCGAATCCATTCAACCCCGTCACCAGCATCTATTATGCAATTACAAAAGAAAGTGATGTACGACTTACGGTTTACAACGCATTGGGACAGGTAGTCCGGGTTTTGACAGACAGCAGAAAGGAGCCCGGAGAGTATTCCAGCACCTTTGATGCATCCGGTCTTGCCAGTGGCATGTATATTTATGAACTCCGGGCCGGCGACCAGAAGATTTCCCGGAATATGCTGTTTGTCAAATAGTGTCAAATGACCTCAGGAGGACATATATCACCGTTTCTGACTGGGGGATATCCCTTGGCTCGGATCGTGTGCGATACGCGGTGGCAGAAAACCGTCCGGGTATTCCGACACGTAGTTTTCACCGAACAGCCGGTTGTGGATGACGGTATTTCGGTGTACTTCCCAGTCGAATTTTCCTTTTCTTCGCAGATAGAGTGTGATAAATGAGGATGTCATTACAATGAACGTCGAATAGAGAATAGCCAGCCAGATCATCTGACTCTGAATGGGCTCGGAAAAGCTGAGAAGGATGATGGCAAAGGAGACAGGTCCATTTTGTATTCCGGTTTCCAGTGATATGGCACGCTGGAAAAGTGGTTGTACGCCGAAAAGCCAGGAGACAATATATCCGAATAGAAATCCAAACAATCCGACAAAAATTGCTGCGAAATAGACCTCCCACGGGGTTTCGAGAAAAAGACTGCCGTGTCGAGTAAAGGCAGTTCCAAGCAGGAAGAGAATTACAATGATGGCGACAAAACCGGCGGTATCTTCGGCTGTTTTGGCCCATCCCCGCGAAAATCGGCGAAGCACCATTCCCCCGGCGACCGGCACGAGCACCAGCAGCAGAGAGACAATGATATTCAGGGTCGGGATGACAAATTCGGTTCCGGTGCCCGCTGACAGCATCTCCTCACTTATCTGGCGCGTGAAGCCGGATGCGTAGAAACTCAGCAGCAACGGCATCATAATAAGTGCAAGAAGAGTGGAGGCGGTCGTCATCGAGATGCTGAGAGCGACCGAACCCCTGGCGAAATACGTGAACATATTGGAGGTTGTGCCACCGGGCAGACAACCGATCAGAATCAGGGCAATGGCGAAAGCAGGCTGCAGGTTAAGCACGATTGCAAGGCTCAACGCAACCAGCGGCATGATTCCGAACTGCGATAAAAATCCGATAAATACCCCGCGCGGTTTGCGGATGACCGCTTTGAAATCGTTGATTGTCAGACTGGCTCCCATGCCGAACATGATCACAAAAATCATCAGTGCCAGCAGCGCCTGGTCGATAGCGTACAGTAATTGGGTTTCAAATTCCATATCACAATATTACACAGTTCCGGGAATCATAAATCGGAATCTATCCGGTCCCACTGCAAGTTCCCATTACGATTGACATCATGCGTTGACCTGTTTGGATTCGAACATATCACGAATCGTTTTATCATACTTTTTCTCAATCACATGACGCTTCAACTTGAACAAATTGGTCATCTCATCACCGACGCTGAAGCTGTTTCTCAGAAGGCGGAACTCCCTGATCTGTTCAAACTTTTTGAGTCCGTTCAGCCCCGAAAGGAGTTTCCTGATCTCATTCCGGATTATTTTATGTGCTTCGGGATCCCGGGAAAGTTCTTCCAGCGTCGAGGCCGAAATGGAATGTTCCCTGAAAACGTCCAGTTTCGGGACAATCAGCGCACCAACAAATCTCTGATCCTGGCCGACCACCATGCACTGATCGATAAACCGGCTTTGATTCAGCTGCATTTCGATGGGTTCCGGTTCCAGGTTTTCGCCATTGGAAAGGACAATCGTCGATTTACACCGGCCCAGGATTTTTAGACAGTCGTTGAAAGTGATCATTCCAAGATCGCCCGTGCTAAACCAGCCGCCCCTCAATACATTCTGAGTGATTTCCGGCTCGCGATAGTACCCTTTCATTACTTGCGGTCCGCGTACACAAATCTCTCCTCGCAGGCCGCGGCCCTCATGCAGATACTTTTTATTGGGATAGAGGACCTCTTCGGTGTCAATGTCGACGATACGGATGTCGGTGTCAGGCACAGTAGGTCCGACCGTCCCGGCCACAAGTTTCTTATACGTCCGGACTGCCAGCACAGGTGACGTTTCAGTCAAGCCGTAACCTTCCAGCACCGGGATACCTATATAGTTAAAAAACCGGTCGATTTTCAAAGGCAGCGCGCCACCACCCGATACCGTCGCTTTAAGCGAACCACCGACACTAAACCGGATGGACTCGAGTACCGCCGCATTGAAAAATCCGTACCACGGCAGCAGCAGGAAGAGCCGCATCAGATGGAAGAGATGCATCAGAGGTCGAAGCCATGCGGATTGCGGTTTCAATTTCAGATCGTTGTCCTTGAGATAAAAGATGGATTCCTGATAGTAGTGGCCAAGGAAATAGGCGATATGGAACAGTGCACGCCTGACCGGATGTGCTGCCCGAACACCATCCAAAATTCGTTGATGCAGATTCTCCCAGAGCCTCGGGGCTGATCCCATGAACGTCGGTTCCACATTTTTGAGATCATCTCCCAGTGTTCTCAGACTGGTGTAGTAGGTGCAGGTTCCGCAGCTGATTGTATATACTTCAAAAACCCGTTCAAAGATATGCCATATCGGAAGTATGGAGAGCACGCGGTCGGTACACGACAGCTGTATGGGGATCACCACCATCTGCGACATCATATTTGAATGGGTGAGCATAACCCCTTTGGGCCGGCCGGTTGTGCCGGATGTATAGATAAGAGTGAACAGATCGTCCGGACGAATATCCTTCATCCGTTCCTCGGCGCGGCGATCCCCGTTGCTTCGCTGCCAGTTTCCGATGGCTACGACCTCTTCCAAGGCTCGCATCCCTTCGGCAGGTTTAGCATCGGGATCGAGTAGAATGACCTCTTTCAATTCTGGAATTTCGGGACGGAGCCGGAGTATTTTCTTCTGGAGCGCATCATTTTCGACAAACGCTACCTTGATTTTGGCATGATTGATGATGTAAACCAGCTCATTTTCAGTGACATCGCGGCCACGTGGCACATTGACAGAACCTGAAAGCTGAATACCGTAATCGGACAGCATCCATTCAAAGCGGTTGTCACTGAACAGGCCAATATGTTCGCGGGCATCGACACCGATTTCAATCAATCCGGTGGCGAGGTCCATTCCCCGCTCAAACAACTCACGAAATGTTACCGGAGCCCACTCGAGTGTTTTTTGCCTGGTAGCGAACGCAGGAAGCGCTTCATAATTTTCAGCCGCCTGCCGGTATAGATCTGCCAGATTGGAAGCTATAATTCGGGATTCCATATATCTGCAAGGAATAA
>SLQC01000129.1 GCA_007131625.1 Balneolales bacterium
GATTTAAATGGCATGATTAACGGATTTAAATTAGTTGGTAATGTGTTATGGCACCTTCATAACCGAAACTTCTGACACACAGGCAGATGATTATCACATGGATACTCCATCCGGCATTATTAATCAGATCATTATGAATACATGAGATGTAAAAAATCAGTCATCCAATTCGTTTTTATTGGGTAAAGAAGACTGGGCCCCCAGTCGAGTCACGGCAATTGATGCAGCACGATTTGCAAATTGAACCGCATCTGTCAAGTCTCGAGACTCTGCCAGGGCTAATGCCAGAGCACCGTTAAAACAATCTCCGGCAGCTGTGGTGTCCACAGCCTGAACCTTAGGTGCCGTTATATGTTCCTGTATGTTAGCAGAATGGATATAGGCACCAGCAGTTCCCATCGTAATGATCACAACTTCTACACCTTTATTAATCATCATTTCGGCTGCTACTTTTGCTGTTGATTGATCGGTGACCCGGATTCCGGTAAGTAACTCTATTTCAGTTTCATTAGGGGTGACCATATAGAGATTTGGGAATAGATCATCTGGTAATTCCGTGGCTGGCGCAGGATTCAAAATTACTTTTTTGCCTTTTTGACAGGCAAATTTTGCGGCATGTACAACGGTCGCCAAAGGTATTTCAAGCTGTAACAGGACGATATCCGCATCACAAATCAGCTTGGCCGCATTTTGAATATCGTTTTCTGTAAGTGTATTATTCGCACCGGGTACAACCACTATGCAATTCTCTCCATTTCCATCTATAGTGATCTGGGCAATACCCGAAGCGTTCTCCGAATCGGTCGAGACCGATGTAACATCTATCCCCTCATTTTTCAGGGTACGGATGGCTTCCTGACCAAACATATCGCTCCCCACCTTTCCAATAAAAGCAACTGTTGCACCAAGCCTGGCCGCTGCAACGGCCTGATTGGCACCTTTTCCACCTGCATTCATCAGAAAATCTTTTCCCATGACCGTTTCCCCAGGGGCAGGGAATTTATCGGTAAGTACAACCATATCTGTATTGGAACTACCGATAACGGCGATTCGGCCGGCATTCTTCATTAACTAATCTCCAGGAGTTAATTTGACCAAATGTATTGATGAAAATATCCAAACTTTTTATAAACTGAATTCAACAAATAAGTGCAACAGCACGGTGTTTTAAGGATTGTTGAATAGGTGAAAGATAATCAAATGACTATCCGGAACCTGCAACTGTCAGGCATTCATGGTCACGGGTTCTTGCCCGGCTGTATCGGCTCGTATGGCTGGCCAGGGACCAACCTTTCGCCGTCTGAGAAGCCCTCGGGGCGTGGAGCCAGTCGTTGGATAAGCCGGTTTCGCCATAGTTCGACCAGACTCGCGTGGTGCGGATCGGCGGCGAGGTTACGCTCCTCCAAGGGGTCGTTTTCCAGATCGAACAGCTGTTCGCTGCCATCCAATGGCCGCCAAATATATTTGAACCTCCCGTCAGTCAGCGACTGAAACGCCTGGCCGTCGCTATATGCTGGTGAATGTTCCAGGTGAAGCCATGGTCGAACCTCCTGCTCTCTACCCCGAAGAAGTGGTACCAGCGAGACACCGTCCACCTCCGGGGTGGTAATTCCCGCCATGTCGGCAAGCGTCGGCATGATGTCTTCCAGGCCTACCGGCTGGTAAGACCGTGCGCCGCGTTGAAAGCCTGAATCTTCTGAAGCTGCGATGATGAATGGAATATTCGCCGACCCTTCGTAGGGTTCGCATTTGCGGAAATATCCGTGATCGCCAAGCATCTCGCCGTGATCAGAGGTAATCAGAATAACCCAGGGACGACCGGCCTGGTTGCTGCGTTTCTTGAACGCGGCGATGAGTGGAGCGATAGCATCATCGAGTTGTTCGATTAGCCCGAAATACCCGGCTTGAGCCCTGCGAAGTTGTTCGCCCTCGAGCCGCACCCGGCTGCCGCCATGACTGCCTTGTGGCGGTGGATAGGCAGCCGGGCTCAACACGTCCAGGTCAACCCAGTCGCCAAGTGCTATGTCCGGTAAATCCATATCTAAAAAAGCATCGAAGTAACGTCCGGTCGGAAAAAGCGGTGGGTGGGGGGCATAGAAAGATGCGGTAAGTAGCAGAGGTTGCCCGGGAGAAACTTCATTTACCAATTGTTGCGATTCACGGGCTATCCAGCTGGTCGGATGCCACTGCTCGTCCAGTGGCCATGGTTCGGCCTGCCAATGGTTGTACGTCACACCAATTGCTTCCACCATGTTGCGTAAGCCATCCTCATGGAGCACCTGCCCGAGTGATGTTTCGGGTGACAGGTTGTCCATCAGAAAGTTAAAATAGTCATCGTGCCTTCCTGGAAACACCGAGCCCTGAATGACCTTTTCATAGCCTAGTTCTTCATCGGGGTTACGCTGATGCATGGTGCGGCCTATGAGAGCGGTGAGATAGCCGGCATCACGGAAAATCTGTGGCATCGTGGCACGAGTCACAAGTGTCCCCGCAGACCCCACTACGCCGCTCGTATGCGGGTATAAGCCTGTCAGCATCGCATGCCTGGCCGGGATGCACGAGGGCACCGTTGCATACGCTCGGCGGAACAGCGTTCCGGCTTCAGCCAATTCGTCCATGTTTGGCGTCCTCACCACGGGATGATCCACAGCCGAGAGCCCATCACCCCTCATCTGGTCCGGCATGATGATCAGTATGTCGGGTGCATTTGCCGCTGTTTTATCACCAAAGGCGAAACCACTTCTGACCAGCAGCAGCATGACGGTCAGACTGACCCATTGGATACAGATCCAACGAATATCTGTGATTTTCATGGTTTACTGGTCGTTTTTAAAATGAAGACGATTTAGAATTCGTTAAACTGGAATTTTCTAAGTATTTACCGGTTAAATCTGAAATCATTTCGTCTATATTATATGGATTGTAAATGAACCTTAAATAAAGTTCTGCTGATAGCAAGAGGCATATTTTTTCAGTTTCATTATTACTCAATTTATTGATATTGCCAATTAATTCCGCAACTAATTTTTCATATCCAAGTTCTTTTAGTTTTGAA
>SLQC01000312.1 GCA_007131625.1 Balneolales bacterium
AACGATGGCTACTCGGTCATAACCGATTTGATCTTTCCCGATCCTGACAGTCGCGGAATTGAAGTCTACAGCAAAGGCGGACAGGTATACCTGACACGTATGGAGGTTTGGCAGCTGGAATCAATCTGGTAAGTGTGATAGGTTAAATCTAATAAACATTATTGAACATGAATAAAAGCATTATTTGTTTTGGAGAAACGGTTTGGGATGCCATGCCACGGGCCCTTTATTTAGGTGGCGCACCTTTCAATGTTGCCGCACATCTCACGAAGCACAACGTACCGGCGTGTATGGTCAGCAGAATCGGAGACGATGTTCTGGGTCATGAAGTGTTACGCAACATGAAATACTTCGGGATGGATATCGGACTGATTCAAATGGACGCAAAGCTTCCCACAGGTTTTGTACTTGTAGAGCTGACCGATGGCCATCCTTCTTATGAGATACTGGAACCTTCAGCCTGGGATGAAATAGCCTGGACACATGAACTCCAGGAGACAGTATCAAAATCTCGTGCATTGATTTACGGCACGCTGTCCCAGCGCGGCGAAACCACCCGTGAAACACTGCACAAATTATGGGAAACTCCCTGTATAAAGGTGTTTGATATCAACTTGCGACCGCCGTTCATTTCACAAAAAATTGTAGAAGCGTCACTTGTGGCCGCAAATATTGTCAAGGCTAACGACGAAGAATTTAATTCACTCAAGAAATGGTTTGATCTTCCCGAGGAAGACAATGCCGCCATGGAGGCCTTGGCCGATACCTTTCAGTGTCACACTGTATGCATCACTCGCGGAGCTGAAGGCAGTATACTGTTGAACCACGGCAGGTTTGTAGAACAACCTGTTTATTCTGTGGATGTAGTGGATACAGTTGGTGCCGGTGATGCGTTCCTGGCCTCACTGACAGCCGGATTGCTGGATGGTGATCGGGAAGAGGATGTCATGCAAAGAGCAGGAAAAGTCGCCGCTTTTGTTGCCTCCCAAAAAGGAGCAGTACCTGATTACAAAATCTCTGATGTCGATAATCTGGCGATAGTGAGCTAGTCGAAAACTGCACTCGAATTAGCAGAAAACCGCAACTGAATAATCTCTGCATTAACAATGTTTTCATACCTTCGCAAGGGTATACTGGTCGGATGGCTTCTGGTTGGAGCGGTTGCCGGTATGCCGCAATCGGCGGCTGGACAAGCAACGGCTTCAGATCCGTACACCCAGGCATACCGCCTGCAGTATCACTATTCGCCACCTCAAAACTGGATGAACGATCCGAACGGGCTGGTTTATCATGATGGTCGTTACCACATGTTTTATCAGTATAACCCATACGGTACCCAATGGGGCAATATGAGTTGGGGGCATGCGGTAAGTGATGACCTGTTGCACTGGGAGCACCGGGGCGTTGCCATTCCGGTTACAAACGGTGTGGAAGCCTGGTCGGGCTCAGCCGTAGTGGATCATCAGAACACCAGCGGCTTTGGAACTCCCGAAAATCCCCCCCTTGTGGCAATCTATACAGGTCATTCTCCAGGCTATCCTCAAACCCAGTATCTGGCCTACAGTACAGATCGCGGGGATAACTGGACGGTATATAACGGAAACCCGGTCCTGGATATCCAAAATTATGATTTCCGTGACCCCAAAGTCTTCTGGCACGAGGAAACCGCCCGATGGGTCATGGTTGTCGCGAGGGCCGTAGACCGAATTATCGAATTTTACGGGTCTTATGACCTTAAGAACTGGGAGTTGTTGAGCCAGTTTGGCCCGACAGGGTCTGTAGACGGTGTCTGGGAATGTCCAGACCTATTCGAGCTTCCAATCGATGGCGATCCGTCGCGTACAAAGTGGGTGTTACAGATCGATGTCACCAGTCATGCACCTGCCGGTGGATCGGGAGCCCAATATTTCATTGGGCAATTTAATGGCACCAAGTTCACCGCCGAAAACGATGAGGAGATTCCTGAAGGAGTGGTTTTTGATGACTTCGAACGGAATGACCATGGAAATTGGGTGGTAACCGGCGAGGCATTCGGTGACGGACCGGCCCGCGGCACTTTGCCGCATCAGCAGCCGGTTGTAGGTTATCTAGGTGAGCGAGTGATCAATTCCTATCACGGCGGCGACGGTCCACAAGGAACCATGCACTCACCGAAGTTTACCATTGAGCACAACTACATCAACTTTCTTATTGGCGGAGGCAACCATCCCGGAGAGGTAGGAATGGATCTGCTTGTGGATGGCGAGTCGGTGCGATCAGCTACCGGTGCCAACTCAGAACGACTGGACTGGAAAGCATGGGAAGTCAGCGAGTTTGACGGTGAAACCGCACAGCTAAAAATCTTCGATTACATTACTGGTGGTTCATATCCTTGTTGATCACATTATGTTCTCCGATGAACCGGCTTTACCCAGGGAGCGGATTACCGACTGGGTGGATTACGGAGCTGATTTTTACGCCACGCAATCATGGCTAGCATACATCCAGTTGTTCATCCAGGCCAACCAGATTCGACGTCAAGCATGGACCAGAAGTCATCGTATATGCCCTGAATGGAACGGCCACGGTCCGAGAGTTGGACGCCTGGAAAGTCCACTCAGTCTGGATGGATTAGCAAACAGGGGTCGAAGAGGAATTTTACACTGAGTTGCCCGGGAAAGTGCAGCTGCATGCGAACTATCCGAATCCTTTCAATCCATCGACCCGGATCAGTTATTCGCTGCCGGAGGCAATGGAGGTAAGTGTGGTTGTGTACGACATAACCGGAAGACAAGTGGCGGTACTTCAGGATGGTGATATGTCGGCCGGAACTCATCAGCTGAATTGGGTTGCAAACGGACTTGCATCCGGAGTTTATATCTGAAGACTTATAACTTCGATACAGGTTTTGACCCAGCAAATGTTACTAATTCAGTAATAAACGGAGACAACAGCCCAAAGTAACTTAAAAACGTATAAAAAAAGTTTTGGAATTGAAAACGTTTACATTATTTTGATTTCATTATCAATCAATGAATTTACGTTCAGTAGGAAGCAAAGTGAAGGAGGTTA
>SLQC01000331.1 GCA_007131625.1 Balneolales bacterium
AGTTTTTGTTCTGCTTTTTGCATTTCGCCGAGATCAAAAATCTGATCTGAGTTGTTATTGAGGACCAGACACGGGGTAAGGTTTAATGAGAATATTTCAGAATAATCCATATATCGGGGAAGATGGGGGACAAAAACCATCCAGGTATGGATAAAGCTGTGATGCAGCATATAATCTCTCCAGGTAGTCATCATTCCGGCACAGACACCGGCTTTGATCCGGTCGTCCATGCCGGTTAGAATGACGGTGCGGAGTCCGCCTCCCGAAAGGCCGATACAACCGAGTTTGTCTTCGTCAACTTCCGGCCGCGATGCGAGTACATCAAGTGCTCTTTGATCTTCGGCAAGGAATATCCCCGGCCAGGTCAATCCGGCACTAAAAAGGGATTTAGCCGTAATATGTTCATGTTGTGCAGCCCATGTGTTGTACTGGTTGATATGGGAGTTGCTCTCTGCAGAGGTGACATCTCTTCCCGATCGTCGAACTTCCGGTTTGTCCGGGGTGTCACTCCACAGCATGCGGCGGCTTGCAAAGGTGAATACATCAGGTACCAGGACGGCAAATCCCAGCTTGGCAAGTTCGTTTGCCAATGCCCGACCTCCATAAAAATTTGTTTGATGGGATTTCATCATCGAGTGCATGCTTGCCGATGTACGAGTGATTTTTCTTCTTCCGAAATATTTATTCCCACCATGGTCATGCATGGCGATAATACCGGGGAACGGACCGTCACCTACAGGTTTGACCAAATAGGCCCGTGTTTCCGGTCCATAAGGAAGCTGCCAGGATAGATCTTCAATGACCAGACCTTCATAATGATGAGTATCTATGACGGTGATATTGGGCACACCGCCAGTGTCCGGTCGGACAAGTAAATTACTTACACGCTGCTTCGCTGCGGTTTTCCATTCCTCAATATTGGTCCAATCATCATGTCGGAATGAAAGTTCTCCAGGTTCCTCACCGTATAATCCATCAGCCCAGTCTCCGTACTCTGCGAGCAGGTTCAGGCCAACGGAGGAAGGTGTATTGCCCGAGGAAGGGGCACTGCTAATATTGAAATAGTTACTTTCGCTTGAAGAAGCTTCGGAGGAAGATACATTTGGGAACGGGTTTTCTGACGACGTATCATCAGTGGTTCCACCACTAGTTGCAAATTTCACGAACTGCCTGCGGGTAATACTTTTCGATTTTTTCATTAATTGTAATAGGTATAATTACTCGTAAAAAATTCTAAAACCCTGATTATTTCAAGCGATAGAACACGAAATAAAATCTTCACCAACCAAAATGGAATAGGGTTTCTTCTCAAGAAGAGAAGTTAGGGTAACATTCATGAACAGGATTTTGAAATTAAATCCTTGTTCAGGGTGTATTTGCGATAAAATCACTTTAACCACTGTTCGAACCAGTCATAAGCGACATCCTGCATGTCTCCGTCGAATCTGTGTCGTGGCGATCCTGGAGGGAAAAACTGGCATTTAAATTTTTCGGGACTTCCGGCTTTATCATACACTTCTTCCAGAATTTTTTCGGCTTCCTTCATTTCCTCAAGTTCAAACAGGAAGTCATTTTCCGAATTAACTACGAGACAACCCGATAAATTCAATGCGAATATTTCAGAATAATCCAGATAACGGGGTACATGGGGCATGAAAGCCATCCATGTATGGATGAAACTGTGATACAGCATATAATCTCTCCAGGTAGTCATCATTCCTGCGCAAACACCGGCTTTAATTCGTGAGTCCAAACCGGTCAACATTACAGTACGAAGGCCCCCACCGGAAAGTCCGACACAGCCGAGGTTATCGGCATCGACATCTGCACGTGCAGCGAGGACGTCAAGAGCCCGTTTGTCTTCACCCAGGAATACTCCCGGCCAGGTTGTTCCGGCACTAAATAGGGACTTGGCAACAATATGTTCCATTTGTGCTGCCCATGTATTATATCTGCCGATATCTGAGGAGCTTTCTGCTGATGAAACGTCAAGTCCGTTTCCACGAACTTCCGGCCTGTTTGTGGTTTCACTCCACAGCATGCGTCGACTTGCAAAGGTGAATACATCAGGTACAAGGACGGCAAATCCCAGTTTTGCAAGTTCGTTTGCCAATGCCCGGCCACCATAAAAACTATTTTGATGGGATTCCATCATCGTATGCATGCTGTCGGATGTGCGAACAATTTTTCTTCTTCCAAAATATTTATTACCACCATGATCATGCATGGCAATAATACCTGGGAACGGACCGGGACCTGTGGGTTTGACCAAATAGGCCCGTGTTTCCGGCCCGTATGGAAGTTGCCAGGATAAATCCTCGATGACAAGTCCGTCATAGTTAATCGTGTCATTGACGGTAACACTTGGTGTGCCTCCGCTATCCGGAATGGCTAATAATTCAATTACGCGTTCCTGAGCGGCTGTTTTCCATGCTTCAACATCGCTCCATGCACTGTTCCGAAACGATAATTCACCAGGTTCGTCACCGAACAAACCATCTGTCCATTGACCGTATGCTCCGAGTAAGGTTTTATCTGTAGATGAAATCGAACTTCCTGTCTCGACATTGAGTAATTCCGCTTCTGGAGATTCGGCTGCAGCCAGGGTCCGGTATGGGTTGCTTAATGCTGTTAACCCGGCAGCACCACCAAGCGCTGCATATTCGACGAATTTTCTACGGGAGATTCCTTTTTTTGAATTATCCATGGTGTATCGTGTATGTGAGTGCTAGCATATAGTTTAACGTGCCTGACATTCCAGGTGAAATGGTACCGTCACTAGTCCGGTATATTTGAGCCGGGAGAAATTCCATTTGGATTACCATATTACTGAACGGCATATGTTATATCTGAATCGATGGCACAATTTCCCGACTTGTTCCTGTTGAAAAGATTGTTTCTCTTAACATTAAGAGCTTCAAATCATTTCAGAAGATAAAAAATTTTATTATGTTTCATTACGAATTTATACTGAATAATTTTATTTGTATTTATTAAAACACAATTGTCACAGTTGGTGAAAACAAACAAAACAAGTAATGTAAGTTATTGAATAACAATTAAATATGATGGAATAAATCAACCATTTATTCGATCAATAACAGCAATTGGATGAAGACCTGAATGAAACAGTTTTGTAACAATAGTGACCGTGTCCGGGTTGTTCTGTTAATGTGCCAAAGAGCTTCAGTCAGTCACCGTTGAGATATTTTATTAATATCTTATGATATGTTAATACAATTAATCGCCTGGATCCTTGGTACTTATTACAAATATAAACACCTGACACATCATGAAAGGATCTGTTTTTTTTATCGTACTTTTTGCCTCAACATCACTTTTTGCACAGGACAATGGGTGGGATGGCTGGGAGGCCAACCAGGATGATATTGACTACTGGAAGAATGAACGTCCTCAGTATATCTGGGAAGAATCAGAAGTCCCTGATTATGAGTTGCCCAACCCATTAGTAATGCCCGACGGCACCATGATCGAGAACAAAGGGCAGTGGCGGGAGCACCGCCATCAGTTACTTGACCTTTTCCGGACGGAGATGTTCGGGCACAGCCCGGGGCTTCCGGAACAAATTACATTTAATGTAAACGAGACGCCTGATGTCATGGGAGGCAAGGCGACTCGACGTATTATTACGGTTGCAAGCGAGCATGAGGGACGGACCCACGAGTTTGATATTGTATTGTTTATACCCAATGACAGAGTGCGCCCTGCTCCGGCATTTTTATTAATGAATAATCGGAATCCCAATAATACCGATCCGACCCGTGCCCATAAGTCCGGTTTCTGGCCGGCGGAAGAGGTTGTGGAACGTGGCTACGCGATTGCCGCCATACAAAACCAGGATTTAGCCATCGACACACAGGAGGATTTTCACCGGGGTGTGATTCGATTGTTTGAAGGGACGGGACTTGTTACAGGAGTTCGGCCTAAGGATGCCTGGACAGCGTTGGCTGCTTGGGGATGGGGTGCAAAGCGTGTTATGGATTACTTTGAAACCGATCCGGAAATTGATGAATCCCGGGTAGCTGTTCTGGGACACTCCAGAGGAGGAAAAGCCTCCCTATGGGCAGCTGCTGAAGACCAGCGATTCGCGCTCGCCATTTCGAATAACTCAGGTGCAGGTGGTGCAGCCCTGAGCAAACGAGAGTTTGGTGAAACCATAGCGGCCGTTAATAACATGTGGCACTGGTTCAACGGTAACTTTAAAAAGTATAATGATAAAGAAGATGAGCTACCTTTTGATCAGCATCAGCTGGTCAGTCTGATAGCGCCTCGTGCAACATACATTGCAAGTGCTGACACGGACTTGTGGGCCGATCCGAGGGGGGAGTTTCTTTCATTGGCACACGCTTCTCCGGTCTATGGATTATGGAATCACAAATCGATTGATCCCGACAAGATGCCACCCCTGGATTCGCCGGCAAATTACGGGCACTGCGGATACCATGTTCGTTCCGGAGACCACAATCTCACACCGACCGATTGGCATCACTTTATGGATTTTGCCGATGCATTATGGCCGTTAGCGGCAGTTTCATCTGAGCAGGATCCTGAAAAAGCATCGGGCCCGTCACTGGACCAGAATTACCCCAATCCTTTTAATCCTACCACGACGATCCGATATAATATGCCCCAAAGTGGTGGGTTAAAACTGGAAGTACTCGACATACTGGGCCGTCGTATTGCCACACTGGTTGATGGACATAAAAAGGCAGGAAATCATACGGCCACCTTTGACGGTACGGGTCTATCCAGCGGAATTTATGTCTATCGGATACAAACAGTTGACTATGTCAATACCAGAACGATGACTATGGTTAAGTAAGATAAATATGCCGCACCCCCGTAGTCTGATGCGGGTAAGCTTACAGCTGATCCATAAAAACAGCACTCCGAATAGCTACTGCCTCGACCTGGTTAAACTCACTGTCAACAGTCAGTATTTCACACATCGTTGGCCTCATTTTGTATCATCAAATCCCCATGGGATTCCAGTCCGAACGGCCAGATATCCGGATGATTGAGAGTTTATCAGCATCAGTCGCCCCCGGAAGCATTTTCAGACAACGCGTGCCGAATGAGCGGAATTCTATTGTTGCTGCGCAGATCCCGAATCAACCGGAGGATCTCGGCATCAAGGTCGGATCTATCGGTGCGCTTTCGGTGTTTTCTCCAGCTGTAAAATCGACTTCGGGCGACTTTTATGACTTTGCAAAGGCACCTAAACGGATACTTTTCGCTCATCTGATCAATTAAACGGTATCTCAACGTGAGCGAGGTGCAAAGATACCGATAGCCTTTTATGTATGGTACCAGACGCACTTTTTTAGAAATTATCTCAGTCAGAGGTTGGCATCCGGCATATCCGCCTGTAACCCGGTCACACGTTCAATTAAGCTCATACCGTCTAATAGTAGATGCTCCCCACCGAGATTTCAATCGTTATCGTTTTTGCCTGTTGCCTTGAATAAAAGAAGCGTAAAAAGGTATGACCCTTAAGGATGATACCGTTCAATTGGCTTGTTATTCCGCTACAGCAAAAATCAGGAGCTGGCTTAATGACTCATCTTCACCAATAACGATATATTTTCCGTCGGGTGAAGAAGCCAGCCTGCTCATATTGAATGCTCTCCAATCAATACCTTGTTCAATACCGGGTGCAACCATGGTAAATTGGGGATTTCCATAGATATGGAATCCTTTTTCCTCATCATAACTGAACAGGTGGCCATATCCCGGAGGCCCTCCGGCCACACCATAAAGCTTTCCGTCCCGGCCGAATGCCAGGCCCCTGAGCTGGTGCATCAAAACAGGCTTACCCAAATTCTTCACGCTGCCTGTTTCAGGATTCAGGATGAATAACTCACCATCTCCCCTGTTCCCACCATAGAGCAGGCCATCTTCGGATGTAGCCCAGGCCTGAACCTGTCCCAATGACGTCCGTCCCCATACTTCGGGCAACGTTTCATCAAGAATGGTAAAGCTCTTCTCTTCCGGATTAAAGTAGAAAATGTTATTGAGGCCGGAGCTTCCATAAATCATCCCTCTTTCATTTTCCACAAGTGCCCGGCTCAGATACATATCGGGTGTCTGGACATAGTGCCGGAAATCGCGCCGTTCGCTATCGGTTGGTACGATATCATCAAACACCTCTTCTTCCCCGGAAGCGATATCGTAGGTAAAAAACTTTCCGGTCGGATAGCTTATACCAAATATTGTAGAACCGGCGGCATCACAGGTAAGGGCAAAAATCCCCTCTCCCGGCACAGGAGACCCCAGATCCTGGATAGCGATGGCTCCATCCCGGTCAACATCAACAGCGATTAGATGGCCGGCGCCCCTCTTGCCGTAGTTGTCTTTATTGGCAATGGTACCAGCATACAAGGTTCCATCTGTTCCCTGACAGAAATCGGACTGAATGCTTCGTTGTCCCGGTATGGTCTCTTCCAGATCCGAGTAGCTGATCATTTCACGTTGTGATATGGAAGCGACATAGACAAACGGGGCTAACCCTTCATCCGCTGTAGTTCCCGCAACGATGTGGTCTCCGGTTACAATTAACGACTGAACAGCGTTGCGGTAAATCGGCAGTCGCATCAGGTCGGTGTTTTCCAGGGATACCTCAATGGCAAATGATTCGCCTTCCGGCTCCCAGAACGTGTATTGCGCATTCAGTAACTGGGTCCATCCACCGAATAAAACTATTGTCAGAAGAATTATGGCAATTTTTTTCATTATCTAACCTCTTTTCCAGGATTGAATTTGATCATAAATGGAGTGCTTTCGGTAACTTCTACATTTTCGTCACTATCAATTGCATCCTGGCCTAATTTTCTGCCCGCAAAATAGAGGTTGCCATCCTTGTCTTTGGTGTTTGAGCCAGTTGCTTCTCTCATTTCAGATACATGAAACTTGTACAGAATATTGCGCTCTCCGGTAGCAGGATCCATCTCCACCAGTAACGTGTGATCTTCAATAACATACTGGCGATGCCCTCCGACAAAATAATACAGCTTGCCGTTGTCGCCGACATTCATATTGGGTACATATGGCGCCCAGGGCCGATCATCTCCGGTATCAATAACACCACCGAGATCCACCACTTCTCCGATCCCGTCTTCGGTCGGGTAAAAAGCCAGTACTTTTGCACCATAAGTAATCAAATAAATAACACCATTCTCTTCGTCTTTCGCAAAAGCGGTGATACCGGTAATTATGGTTTTTCCGGGTGTACCTTCAAAAGATGGAAGACTTTCACGGGCAAATACAAGTTCTTCTGTACTTTTTTCATACTTCACAAGACGTTGTCTCCAATCCACATAATAGACATTGCCCCACCAATCCGTGAAATTATGACGCGGCACGTGTCCTCCTCCAAGCCGGCCCAGATCTCGAAAATCGTTCTTATCGGCATCATACACCAGGAAATGTACCTGTGGAAAGCTAATACCATACATTACGCCTGTTTCAGGATCTACATCCATATCCTTTATGGCGTCATACTCCATACCATATCCCAGATTGGTCAATTTCTCCTTTTCCGTATCCCATTTCATAAAAAAGCCACCCCGGTATCCGTTGGGGTGATCCCTGAAATGGACACTTCTCAGAACTCCGCCATCGGTAGAAAAATATACATCCCCGTTCGGCCCCTCTACAAATTTGGAGTGTACCTTTCCCTGCCACTGGAATTCTCTCAGATTTGCAAGGTCAGCGATATATCCTCTGTTGATCATATCTCCTGATTCCGGTAGATACTCATATAGAGCGGTGGTCTTGACGTGATCCGTAACCCCCATAAAAACCGAATTGGATGTCGGACTGTATCCAATGGAATTCCAGGTCGAATGCTGCTCAGGAAAACCCGGATAGAAAATAAAATCAATGTTTTTTTCCGTTATCGTCGCCCCATCAAAGATGTTGGCAGCGGTTTGACAATTGGCGGTGCTTCCTGCCAGTACAATTATCAAAAACAGTGGAAAAAGCGAAAGTGCCAGCTCTTTTGTTTGCATAGATATGATTATTTAATGGTGAGCCCTTCTTATTACTTCGTTTATGGCATTATTTTTTCTGCGTAACTCATTTCCAGCCATAATACCATCACGCGATATCATTTTATCAGACATCTCAATTTTATACAGAAAGCGTGAACAGGGTGAAACCTACCGGCTCAACTCCTCAATTCTCCGGGCCATTGCTTCCCGTGTGATATAAAGCTGACCGAGATTCCGTGAGAATGCACCGACATTAACCACATGGTTGCGGACCTGTTCTTCTGCGAATTCCGGATCGCCCAAATCCTTGAGCATCTGCAGATAAACATGGTCTTCGATGCCATCCCGCAGAAGTTCAAATCGGATTGATGACACCGGGCCTTCTATATTAGGCTGGCCGGTGTACATCTCCATAATTTCTCCCGGATAGATCAGGGATCCTTCTCCATTAAGCACCCATCCATCGCTGCAATAATGCCACTCATCCGATGTATCGGCATCCACCCAGGGGTTGGCGATAAAATCCCACAACATAATTTCCCAGTACAATATCCCATCCATTCCGTATCGTTCTGCAATCCAGGGAACCATAACAGGATCGAGAGGTGGGGCGTCGATAAAATAGTTGGGTTGCGGGAATGCCTGGTCACAGGAAACATACCATGTGATTTCACCTCTTTTGGCCTGCTCTTCAGCAATAACCTGCTTCAGATCGGTATCGTACATATGATTACCATGAACTGAGAAGCTGTCGGCGTATCCACGTAGTGATCCGAATTCCGGATGCGGAATCGGGGTGCGGGTGGATAATAGATTTACATTTGGGACAGATTCTTTAAGCATGGTCGCCCAGTTCCGGGTAGTTTCATAGCCTTCAGGTGATTGGGGTTCATCAACCGGAATGGTCAATAACAACCGATCTTCCCACCCGTTTTCTCTGTAAAATGAAGCCAGTTGGGAAACATAGGACTGGATTATACGATTGAAATCATCAGACAAAACTTCTGCCGATATTTGATTTCTCAGTTCGTGAGGAGCGGCGCTCAATCGCACCCGCTTGGTGTTTAAGACCTCCATATAGTGATGATAAAGATTTTCGTTAAACTCTAGCTCCACCCTTTCACCATTCACGGTAATTTTGGGAACCAGCAGGGAGTTCATGGAAGGCTCCATGCGACGATCATAAAGAAATTCCTGGTATTTTCGGGTAAGAGCTATAAGTTCATCAGAATCAGCAGGTTTGTCATAAAATTTGGTCATTCTTCCTTCCCTGGCGACACCGATATAGGTATGCAAAGCAGTTTCATCAGGCAAGGAGAAATCAAACACTTCCACTTCCAGGTTAAGGCTTTCAATCTTTTCGCCATGCTGAGTAATGGTAATGGTTCCGTAGTAGATACCGGCATCCGTACCGGTGGGAATATCGAGATCGACCCAAATCGGGAGCATATATTCCCAGATAGCCAGTCGGTGGTTGGTGGATTTGTGCTTCATGCCAAACGGTACCTGGATCGGGACAAGTGCATCCGGCCAAAAACCGGTACCTCCGATGGGACTTGACTTGCCCGTCAGGTAAATGTGATGCTGCAGGAAGAAACTGATTTGCTCTTCTGGAATAGTTGACCCCTGTTCCGAAGTGAGCGAAGAAGCCTCAATATAAAAGCCGTCAGGTGCTGCATCGTATCTTCCCCGTTCTTCAAGGGCGCTGATAATCACCTGAAAAGCAGCATGCTGATTCCCTGCACCTGCTATCTTGATCTTTTTATCTTCAGCCAACCAGACCAGATTCTGGTTTTCTATTTCATCACCCGGCCTTACTTTCTGTTCGGCGGGAGTCGACCAAATCTTTACTTTTTCCCGCTTATCACCACTTTTAACCTCAATAATTTCAGATTGAGATAATCCGGCATTGGCGATTTGGTTCGGTTGTCCCAGTGCCAAAGCACTTGATATGGAATACAAAGAGAAAAGTAGTGCCGTTGTAATAAATGGTGATAACCTGCGTAAAACAAACTGCTCAATGCAGCTATTTGAATCGATTAAAGCATTACTCATGTTGTGCCTCGAAGTTAATATTTATAATATCAAGCCTGTATTTTGTTCAATGTCATGCTGTTCTGTTAAATCAGCAATTCAATTTAAAAAAAACGAACAGGGTTATACAACAAAAAAGCCGCGAAAAATAACTAGTCGAAAGGCAACCGTCTAATAATTACCAGCCGATCTCAGGCTACAATGACTGCAACATCACTATCTGCAAGAGTCTGGCGCATACTTTCCGACACACCGGAATCGGTAATAACAACATCTATATTTTCAATACCGCATATACGGCTCAATCCCCGGCGGCCAAATTTTGATGAATCGATAGCTACAATGGTTTTCTGAGCGGATTCAATCATCATACGGTTCAGGTGAGCTTCCAGAGCATTGGTTGTTGTCAGCCCAAAAGAAGGATCAAAGCCATCAGCGGCAAGAAAAAGTTTGCTGCAATAATGCTCTTTTACCATCGCTTCGGCATAGGGGCCGACCACTGCACCGGATGTATTCCTCAAAATTCCTCCCATAACCATGATTTGAATTTCCGGAACACGCATTAGTTCTATTGCAACAGTCACAGCAGGTGTTAATACGATTAACCCTCTCTTGTTATGCAGGTTCCGTGCTATTTGCATAACGGTTGAACCAGCATCCAGTATGAGCGAATCTCCGTCTTCAACCATTTTCGCGGCTACTTCGCCTATCAAGCGTTTTTCTTCAGAATGCTTTTTCCCCTTTTCTTCGAAGTGCTGATCCTGAACCAAATAGTCATTTTTCATCGCCCCCCCATGGGTGCGAATTAAAAATTTCTGATTCTCCAGGTAGAACAAGTCTTTTCGGATGGTAACTTCCGAAACTTTCAGCATTTTGCTTAACTCGGTTACCGATACCTGACCTTTATCATTTAACTGCCTGATAGTTTTATTACGCCGTTCTGCAACACTGTATTGTTTCATAATTGTACGATCAAAATATTCGTTTTATTTCCATTTTACTTTGATACGTTTCAAAGCCTACAACCCCTCTTTGTATCTAAATAAAGCCTAAATAAATACAATAATACCCCAATTAATTCTGATACAAATATAGGAGAATATAAAATCTCACCATTATTTTTTAAGCCTCAGTAAGAATATAAGAAGATTTTGAGAAACCGAACTTCAGTCTTCTCATGACGATATTTGCTACAGTAACAGTTCTGATTGATGAGTGTACGCGGACAACATTTCCACGATACAACTTAAAATCGCTTGAAGTTACGAATATTTACTATTCTTTAACTAATTGGACCGTTCATAAAGCCACCACTCCCATTGACCGGCTCCCATGGACAAAGAAAACTATTCTCTGAAGATTCCATCTGATACAGTTGAACACAAAGCTCAGCCGATAGATAAGTTGATCCCAGTGCTGCGGATCACTCAAATTGAACAGATATTGCAAAAAAATGGCATAGACCATCACATCGGGTTTTTCCGGGGCCGGATCTCTTTGCCGGGAATCTTTCATGCTACCAGCATTAAGTAATGATTACATTGAGCGCCAATAAGTTAATAATTTCACAACTCTTAATCACGATTTAGGTGTTGCAGGTTCTTAAATAGAGGTTTTTTGGAACCGTTGAAAAAAAATCATTTTCATTATGGTAAATCACAGCTGTCCAAAACGTTTCAAGATATTCAAATTCTCTATGATTAGGTACATTTAGGACAGATTATTCGTCTTTTCCAAAATCAATCCCCCCAATGAAACAATGTTATTTGTCCGG
>SLQC01000175.1 GCA_007131625.1 Balneolales bacterium
ATACGACATCTTTCGGTTCTGCCGGGAACCAGCCTACAAACCCAGTGTCCCAGACTTTATATACATAGGTTTGCAACGTAGCCGTGGAGTTGTCAGAAGAGACAACATTGGTGTGACCCATACCATAATTCGGATCTTCATCCGTAAAACCTGTTGCCGCAACTCCTGTCCCCCATACGTGGGCTTCGTTCAAGTCTTCTGTTATATTTACGGTTGTACGTACTTCAAATCTATCCACATTATAAAAACCATCATTAAGGCCGGGAACGTCATAAAACCTCTGAGATGAGACAACCGTTGAATCGTAAACACTGCCGCCGTTTTCTGTATGATGGTTCAGCACATAAGGAGTATTCAGGCGCTGCAGGGCTCTGAACACATTCAGGCGGCCGTATCCTACTTCATTATTCCAGCCATCATCATTTGTAGGATATCGAATTTCATCCAACTCGTCAGCCGACAATTGAATAATCCGCCTGACATCGTCATTGTACAGCGTTGTGCTAAGCTCATCCTGTCCAAAGCCACGCAATAAGGATGCAGCCCCTGATACATGGGGTGTAGCCAAAGAGGTACCGCCGGCATATACATATTCGTTATTACTTGTTCCCCACGTTGAATAAATCTCTGTTGGCTGGTGGGTTAACCCGGCATTTGTCCCTCCCGGGGCGACAACATCCATATGATTTCCGTAATTTGAAAATCCCGATCTTTCATTTTCATGATTTGAAGCGCCAATAGCCATAACATGATCAAGGCCGGCCGGATAAAAAGTTTCTGGTGATCCATGGTTACCCGATCCTGCTACGGCTAACACGTTCATTTTGTATGCGGCAGCAAAAGCCCGTCGTTGATAGTTATTGGATTGGAGTCCGCCCCAACTGTTGTTCAAAACATGTGCACCGTCATTGAGCGCCGAGATAATCTTATCATGAACTACTTCCGATCCAAAACCGTAAATGTCCTTGGAAATGATCTGAGCACTCCAGTCCATTCCGGCAATGCCGACTTCGTTGTTCGTAATTGCGGCGGCAATTCCAGCTACGTGAGTACCATGTGAAGTAGTGTGTGAATCGCCGGTTACTTTGTTCTGAAGATCGTCGTGTGTTAATCGCACACCACTATCCATAATACCGATATTTACATTAGCAGATCCCGTATAAATAGTCCATGCTTCCGGCGCTCGAACATCGGCTCTTCCTGCTGTGACAGCAGGCTGAGAACCCTGGCCGGTATGATGCAGATTCCACTGACTCGGCGCAAAATGTTGATCATTGGGTTGTACTGTGAAAAATTCGTATTCAGGTATGGTTTCGGCGAATACAATACCTGGAATAGCTTGCAGTTCCTCTGCCATCTCTTCCAGATTGGTGTTCGCTGGAAAACGAAATCTGAAAACCAGGGTACGGTCGAGAATCCGAATACTTTGTCCGAATTCATTTACAAGCACCGTATCGGCAGGATCCGCATCAGGAAAAGATTTCAGGATTAGCTGAACATTGCGTTGCGCCATATAATCAGCAAGCTCGGGAATGTTAATTTCGGCCTGATTTGGAATTAACTGGTCACGCTGCTGGGGCAATTGCAATACCGTAGGCTCAACTTGCACGATGATATCAGTAAGCCGTGAATCCGGCCCGAATCGTTGCTGAGCTATTAACGTTGTGGTGAAAAAAAAGCACAACAATATTGCTACTATGGTATTCATTGAAGTTTTTATTTTTTTCTCGTATCCAATTTGAATTGGATCTAAAAATAAAGGGCCTCATCGCAGGCATAAAAAACCCGTTTATGATTCAGTCTGGCAGGACTTTTATAAATCGCTTGAGCCCGGTGGGGACCCTTTTATTTTGTTGAAATGATTGGTGCTAACTTTATTTCATCACCTCCTCATAGGTCTGCGGTTTGTGCCGTCGGAATCCATCAGCCAGATTTTCCCACGGCCTTCAAAGTAGTCGATGTTCACATAGGCAATGGTACTTCCGCCCGGACTCCAGCCCGGATGTTGACCGCCATTAAATGTCAGACGTTTCAAGCCGGTGCCATCGGCATTAATTTTCCAGATGTCTATATCTCCGTCATATCTACCTTGTGATTGGAAAACTATTTGGGCATCATCAGAAGAATAATCGGGTTTGGTGTTTATTGCGTTATCTCTAACAGACAATGTATCTGGTTGCATGTAAGATTCTATATATACTCTTATAAAAATTCGTTCTACATCATTATATGCTAAGGTTCTTATACCCAATACATGATTTCCGTCAGAAGACCAAACAGGGTCTGCTATGCCATATAGGTACTTATTTGATAAACCTCTTGAATCAACCATCCAAGTACCTGTATTCTTCACTCCACCAACTGTTCGATCATTATAGGCTATCCACTCCCCATCCGGGCTCCAGGCAGGATTGAAATAAGCCCGATCATCATTTTTGGTAAGTCTTCTCAAATGACTTCCATCGGCCCTTATTTTGTAAATTTGTTTCCCCAAACCAAACGTCAGCCACTGCCCGTCCGGGCTCCAGGCCTGGGAACTCATGGTGTAGAAACCACCTTCATGGAGAAGGGTTTTTTTGTCTGTGGCAAGTTCATAAACATACAAGCCCAAACTTGCAACTGAATCTTTTGCCTCTTGACTGAATGGTTCCCGATTGGTCGAGATATAGGCTATGTATCGACCATCAGGTGACCAGGAGGGATATGAATCACTGCTTACGTAACAATTTTTCAACGGGGGGAACATGCCCATGTCGGCCGGACACACCCTCTCTTCTTCCGTTTCTTCCTTTTCCACTTCAGTTACATTACAGCCAAAAATCAAAACGATGCCTGAAACCAGGAGTAGAAGTAATAAATATTGGTATGTAAGAGTACTATTCATCTCATAACCTCCTTATCTCCATGGGCATCGGTTTTCCAGACGGTGATGAACGGGGCCTCCTGGGCCTGGGCAACCGGCATTCCGGCCAACAATAGCATGGACACCACCGCGACGGCAATACATGTTCTGTAGCGGCTGGCCTTAGGGTTGCGAT
>SLQC01000057.1 GCA_007131625.1 Balneolales bacterium
AATAATCTGTCCTAATTGTACCTAATCAAAGAGAATTTCAATATCTTGAAATGTTTTGGACAGCTGTGATTGCGGATTTAATTTTATTTGTCGCAATGAGTGGGAAATATTATATTTAATATTGACACAGTAAAAATAATCCCGTAAACTTGCTGTGACGTTTTTTAATCATACAGAAATTGCCAAATATGAGTCATCGATGCATGATCAAGTCCGAGTGTTGTATGTCCTGTTGCCGCAGGTGAAGGGCTGAGAGTGTATTCTTAATAAGTTTGCCGGCCCTTCCCGATTTCTCGAGGAGGGCTTTTTTGTATCTGTTCTTTTAGTATTAGTAAAGTCTCTTATCGAGAAAGGTGGAGGGATCAGGCCCTGTGAAACCTTAGCAACCGCCTCGGCTGGCCCGGGGGTCAGGTGCTAATTCCTGCTCTGAAGTGTTTCGATTCACTTCAAGGGAAAGATGAGGGAAGAGGGTGTTTTAACTGAAAGCCTCTTCCGGTATCAATCCCGGCAGAGGCTTTTTTTGTTTATTGAAAATGTCACTAATACAAATATAATTACCATCATAACAAATCAATATATGCCATGAGTGAGAACGGAAATAATCGCCAACACAAGTTTGAAACGCTACAGCTGCATGCTGGTCAAGAGAAGGATTCCGCAACCAATGCACGAGCCGTACCTATTTATCAGACGACATCCTATGTATTTGACAGTTCGGATCACGCTGCATCGCTGTTTGGACTCAAGGAGTTCGGCAATATCTACACTCGTATTATGAATCCCACAAACGATGTCTTTGAAAAACGTATAGCTGCACTTGAAGGCGGTGTTGCTGCAGTGGCGACATCATCCGGTCAGGCTGCTCAGTTCCTGACCATCATCACCATTGCTCAAAATGGCGACAACATCATTTCCACAAGCAATCTCTACGGCGGGACCTACAACCAGTTTAAAGTTTCTATCCCGAGACTGGGGATAGATGTCAAATTTGTTGAGGACGACAATCCGACGGCTTATGAAGCACAAATTGACGAAAATACAAAAGGAATCTTTGTCGAGTCGCTCGGCAATCCGAAATCGAACGTGCCTGACCTGGAAGGACTTGCCGCTGTTGCTCATAAACATGGAATTCCCCTGATTGTGGACAATACGTTTGGAGCGGCTGGCGCCATAGCGCGTCCGATAGACTTCGGGGCCAATATCATAGTTTCTTCTGCGACAAAATGGATCGGGGGACACGGAACTTCCATCGGCGGTGTGCTGGTTGATGCCGGCAACTTTGATTGGGGCAATGGCAATTTCCCACTGTTTGATCAGCCTTCACCGGGGTATCACGGCTTGAATTTCTGGGAAGTATTTGGTGACAAAGGCCCGTTTGGCAACATCGCATTTGCCATTCGTGCCAGAGTGGAAGGCCTTCGGGATTTCGGGCCGTGCCAGTCGCCGTTCAACAGTTTTTTGCTGCTCCAAGGTGTTGAAACCCTATCGCTGCGGGCGGAGCGACATTGCGAAAACGCACAAAAGCTGGCTGAGTGGCTGGATTCAAACGAAAATGTCGCGTGGGTCAATTATGCCGGTTTGCCGGGGCACAGGTATCATGAACTGGCGAAAAAATATCTGAAGCCTGGCAAATTCGGTGCTGTGGTTACTTTCGGGATCAAAGGAGGCTATGAAGCCGGCAAGAAGTTCATCGACAGCACCGAACTTGCGAGCCACCTTGCCAATGTCGGGGACGCCAAGACGCTTGTTATTCATCCGGCGTCGACGACGCATCAGCAGTTGACGGTTGAAGAGCAGCGTTCGACAGGTACAGAACCGGATCTGGTCCGGGTATCGGTCGGCCTCGAGCACATAGACGATATTATATATGATTTCGAGCAGGCGTTTACGAAATCTGTGTAAACTATTCCGGCTGCAGTGTGGTTATTTATGGGTGCCACGCTCAGTCCGGATTCAGCCATTGACTGAAACAACATCAGTGATAATGATGATAAAAACGATATGAACCAATAATATGCCACAACTACCACATGCCAAAGTATTTAATGACCGTGTTTCATTCGTGACGGAGTCCGGTTTCGAATTCCCGGAGCTGGAAATTGCGTACAAGACATGGGGTGCTCCCAATGCTGAGATGAGCAATGTGGTTGTGGTTTTTCATGCTCTGACCGGACACGCGGCAGCAGATGAATGGCTCACTGGATTTTTCGGGAAAAGACGTTTGTTGGATCCGGATGAGCACTATATTATCTGCAGTAATGTTTTGGGAAGCTGTTACGGTACAACCGGCCCTCTGAGTGTCAACCCGATCACCGGTAAACGGTATGCCGGTGATTTTCCACTGATTACCATAAGGGATATGGTTCGTGTGCAGCAAAGGCTGCTGGATTATCTCGGTGTAACCCGGGTTCGATTTGCTATTGGGGCATCCATGGGAGGAATGCAGGCGTTGGAGTTCGGCATTATGGACGATCGTGCCGAGCAACTGCTGCTTATTGCCATGGGCAAAGCCCATTCAGCTTGGGCAGTCGGCATAAGCGAAGCCCAGAGAAAGGCATTGGAATCCGATCCCAAATGGCGGGGCGGACACTATCCGCCGGATGATCCACCGTCCGACGGACTTGCCGCCGCCCGGATGATGGGCATGATCACCTATCGCAGTTCAAAATCTTTTGAAAAACGATTCGGCCGGAACATACAGAATGGAAAACCGCAATACCAGATACAATCCTATTTGCAGTATCAGGGTAAAAAACTGGTTGACCGTTTTGATGCGGTAACCTATATGCGGCTCACACAGGCAATGGACAGTCACGATGTTTCACGCGAACGCGGAACATTTGAAGAGGTTCTCGGTAGTATTTCAATTCCCGTTCTTGTAATCGTAATCAGTTCCGATGTGCTCTATCCGGTACATGAGCAGAAAGAGCTGTCATCTCTGCTAAAAAATGGGCGTTATTCCGAGCTGGAATCTGAAAACGGGCACGACGCTTTTCTTATCGAGTTTGAAGCTATTCAGTCACTTGTAAAAAAG
>SLQC01000112.1 GCA_007131625.1 Balneolales bacterium
AAGATTTCTTAAAATTAAGTGGATTAGGTGCGATCGGTGTAACGGGGGGAGGGTTGATAGGGAGCCTGGCAAGATTGCATGAAGAGATTACTTCTCCGGAACTCCCGGAATATATAAGCCAGTACGGGCAATCGCATATACAGCGGTTTAACATGTCCGGTTATTCAGCCCCAAAAATTGATACGGTCCGTGTCGGTATTGTTGGATTGGGTCAGAGAGGCCCCTCTATCATTCGCAATCTGATACGAATTGACAACGTCGAAATAAAAGCCTTGTGTGATGTCATTCCGGAAAAAGCTAAAACAGCCAAAGCTAATTTGAAAGAGACAGGCCATAATCCGGATCTTTATGCCGGCAGTCAGGACGAATGGAAAAAGCTTTGTGAAAGGCAAGACCTGGATTTGGTTGTCCTCACCACACCCTGGTATATGCACGCTAACCAGGCTGTATATGCGATGGAACATGGCAAGCATGTTGCCTCTGAGGTTCCTGCTGCATCTACCATTGAAGAATGCTGGAAACTGGTGGAAACTTCCGAACGCACAAGAAAGCATTGCATGATGATGGAAAATTATTCATACAGGGAATTTCACCTGCTTACTCTGAATATGGCCAGGCAAGGTTTTTTTGGTGAAATAGTGCATGCCGATTGCGCATATAATACAAGCAAGATTCGAAATAATTTCTCGAAGACGATGTACTGGGATATGTGGTGGTTAAGACAGTATGCCAGCAGGAAAGGAAACATCTATCCTACTCATGGACTTGGACCCGTCAGCCAATGTATGGGCATTAACAGTGGTGACAGTCTGGACTTTCTGGTATCCGTCGAAAGCCGTGATTTTACGATGGATGATAAGGCCAGGGAGTTGGCTTCAGAGGATGATTTTTTTAAACCTTTTGCAGGACATGATTATCGGGGGAATATGAATGTGACCACTATCCGGACTAAAAAAGGGTGTACCATCATGTTGCAACATGACGCCTCAACGCCATCGCCACACAATTTGATTCATGGAATTCATGGCACGGAAGGGGCGGCATTGTATGATCCACCACCACCACGACTTGCTGCAGGGAATCATGAATGGGTTTCCCGGGAAAAATTTGAGTCGTTAAAGGAAAAATATACTCCGGAGATTGCCAGAAAAATGGGAGAGGTATCAAGAGACAGTGGCCATGGAGGAGCTGACTTACAAATATTGTGGCGTTTGATAGACTGTCTGCGTAACGGTCTTCCAATTGACCAGGATGTTTATGAAGCGGCAAGCTTTAGCGCTGTTCTTCCCTTAAGTGAATGGTCTGTGCTACATAGATCCAACTCGATTGAATTTCCGGATTTCACAGCCGGCGCATGGATAACCAACAAGCCTGATATGGACATAAACCTGGAAAGGGGTGGTGGTAATACCAGAGTCTTATAACCGGGAATTACATGACCGGGAATAATAGTAGCTTCGCTGGAACGAATTCATTTGATCAGCTTCCAGGCCATTTCAGGCTGTACCGCTTTTTCAACGGTGTCAAAGTGATCTTCCAGAAGGGCTTGCATGGCATAACATGGAAGTATGCGCATGAGAAACATACGTGCAGATCAAAGTGATTTCCTAAACCATGGCAAGAGGTTTATCTCTGCCCCTTGAGAATAGCGGTATCGAGGTTGCCGGTCTTGTATCCACCCATATCCACCGAAACCTTTTCAAAACCGATACTTTTCAAATAACTGGTGATTCTTTCCATTCTGTCGCCTTCAAAGAGTTCGCTTACACGATCGGGTTCTACCTCAATCCGGGCATGCAAATCATGTTTTCTGACTCTGACTTGACGAAATCCCTCTTTCATCAAAAAAAGTTCAGCGTATTCAATTTGCCTGAGGTCATCATCACTTACATGTGTATCATATGGAATTCGGGTCACAAGGCAGGTATTGGATGCTTTATCCCTGGTTGGCAAGCCCAGCATACCAGACAATTTCCGGATTTCAGCTTTGGTCAGGCCAAGTTCCTTCAACGGACTCCGGACCTGCTGTTCCCGGAGGGCTCGCAACCCGGGACGGTATTCGCCGGCATCATCGGCGTTACTTCCATCAAGGAGCACATTGTAGCCCATTTGTTTGATTTCTTCCCTGAAACGTTTGAATGTACTTGATTTGCAAAAATAGCACCGATTGACCACATTATTCCGAACTTCCTCATCTACCGGCAATTCAATTAATTGAAATGGGATTCCCATTTTTTTAATCAGGTCCTCGGCTTCAACCAGTTCCCATTCGGCGATGTACGGCCTTTTCATTGTAAGTGCCACCAGGTCGCTAACCTGCGCTTCTTTTGCTGCTGCCAGCAGAAACGTACTGTCAACCCCGCCTGAATATGCAACAGCAACTTTGCCCATACTTCGAAGCAAATCCAAAAGCTGTTTGTATTTTTCATCGGTGCTGAGGGTGCTCACATCCGGTATATCTGTATTCAAGGCACTTCCATTTAACGTTTTAGTCATCATCTTTATATTTTAGTGAAAGAATTCTGCTCGGGCATGATCCAAACCAATTTATGCATGTTCAATTCTTTTATGACAGTTTTCGATCTTCAAGTGCTTCTTGAGCCAGACCACACTCCGATTCAACCGTTCGATAAATTACCTGAAGCGTAAGATTATGTTTATTGGCCAGTTTGCGGCAATCATCATATTCGGGTTTCCATTTCAGCAGTCGATCCTTATACCATGCTTTTTTAATGCGAACTTCGCCCAGAGATGTTTCAAAAGTTTCTATTTCCCGGCGAAGCATTTGTTTTTCTACATGATATGAACGAACTCCCAGCGTTGTTGTTTCCAACAGGAGTGTTTCCGTTAATTCCTGCCTCAGTTTCCCGGCACACAAGACGCACAACATCGCGGCTGGACGATTTTTTTTCTGTATGATCGGGACAATAAATACGTCATCCGCCCCCTGGGAGAACAGTTTCTGCATAACAAAGTCGTACCACTCCGGATTCATATCATCAATATTACATTCTATCATGTAATGATTTGAAAAATAAGGAACTTCCTTCAGGCTCTTTTCTCCTGTTTTTTCGCTTATGACTGTATCCTTTTTTTTCTCTCCAAGGTATACTCTGAGCACATTCGGGAACTCCGTGTCACGTTGTCCGATGCCATAAGCTGTGATTTCAGGGGAAAAACGTACCTGATCCGTAAATTCGTTCACATTAGCCTTCAAAATAGCGGCACCGGTAGGTGTTGTCGCCTCATGGGGTGTTGAACCAAGTTTAACAGGAACATCTTTGAGAATTTCGGCTGTAGCAGGTGCCGGTACCGGCATGATTCCGTGGGCGCACCGCACTGTACCACCACCGAGTTCAACAGCAGAGCTTAGTATGAGATCCGGTTTCAGATATTCAATACAAATAGCTGCACCTGTCACATCAACAATCGAGTCCACTGCCCCCACTTCATGAAAATGAATCTTATCCACAGGTACACCATGTATTTTTGATTCAGCCTTCGCAATAAGCATGAACATTTTCATTGCCCGCATTTTGACAGCTTCATGAAGTGTGCTTTTTGAGATAATCTGTTCGATATCATGAAGATTCCGGTGCTCATGATGACCGCTTTCGTGACTGTGAGAGTGACCATGATTGTGATCATGTCCGTGGCTGTGACTGTGATCATGCCCGTGGCTGTGATCATGATTGTGACGATTGTCATGGCTATGGCCGCGGTCATGCTCATGGTGATGATGATCCTTCCCTTCGAGTACAACATCCACACGGGTCCCTTCAATTCCACAACGGTGATCTCTTTCAATGTTAAGCCGGAAGCCCTTTAAAGGCAATTTCTCCAGTTCTTTAACAAGATGATCGGGATCCACTCCGGCATCGATCAAAGCGCCGAGATGCATATCACCGCTGATTCCGGCAAAACAATCGTAATACAAAACCTTCATTGGTGCAAATTATTGAGGACGTGAAATTGATATATGAATAGATGCAACACTTTGTAACATGAGAAGTCCGTAAAACTTCCCTGATTTAACAATATAAAAAAATGCTTGTATTCAGGAGGACTTATTTAAAAAATTATTTGTCAACTTTGCAACGACATGGAATAACCGAAGTGGATTTGTATATCAATGGTTGTAGAATCATCACAGCGGTACGCAGGTTGTTCCAGACAAACTGATCTAATCAGCTTTCTGCCAAATCAGGTCAAAAGATTCCAGGCAGTACGGAGAGCAAGTAGAATAACGACGATGCAGCCGATACCAAGAACGATTTTCATCCACATCGGCACCGTGCGTATCCCTGACAGCTCGGGTCGGGTGACCAGGTAGAGCATCACCAGAGCAAGAACAGGCAAACCCAGCACGGTAAGTGCCTGAGCAAAGGTAATAATCACTGCAGGAGCCGTGCCACCGAATGCCAGTGCCAGTCCCATGCCGAGCAGAAGAGCAAAAGCGGTAAATATTCGGGTAGAAGTCTGATCCAGCCGGCCACCATAGCCGAGCCCGTCGGCCAACAACGTACCACCAATCATGGCATTTACCAGAAAAGAGGAAAATGCACCAGCAAACAAGCCGAGGCTAAACAGAATCACTGCTGCCGGCCCAAAAAACGGTTCTAACTGTCGCCCCACATCAGCAGCAGTACCAATTTCGTCGATAGTAATTGTACCAAATAGTACCTCGGCGCCGGTGATCATGATGATAGCAGAGATAATTCCCAGGATTGCAATACCCAAAAGTGAATCAGTCATGCCACGTTTTACATCATTGATACCCCAGCCCTTTTCCTTAACCAGATAAGACTGGTAAAAAGCTCCGGCTATCGATACTGTGGTAGCAAAGAATCCAATTACAAGCGTCCAGTTCAAATCCCGGGCACCCTCCTCCGGTTGAGGTATAGAAGGTATAAGACCCTTTGTGATTGACAGAAACGAAGGTCCGGCAAATGCCAGATTTACGACAAACCCGATCATCATGATCATCACCAATGCCATCAAGAATTTTTCTACAGGAGTGTATAACCGACGCAGCCCGAAAAGTACAAATATGATGAAGCCGTTAAGTGCCACCAGGATGCTTATAGACATCCCCTGACCGCGAACTTCTTCCGAAGATCGTCCGGTAAACTGTTCGAGCAATGGATCAATAGCGAACAGGATTGCGGCATTGTTGCTTGTCTGAAAACTTGCAATGATTAAAAAGACCGTAACCCCAACAAAGATAGCTACCGGCCGACCCAGGCGATGGGCCACTTCCTCACACAGTGTTCGTTCGTAGATCACACCCAACCGGGCTGCAATCATTACAAGGCAGATCATCAAGCCCGTGGAAAGTAGAGGGACCCACAGTAATGAGTAACCGAACTCAACACCAATGGCAGAGGCCAGATAGATACTGCCGGGACCGAGAACCACAGATGCGACAATGATGGCCGGACCAAATGATTTGAATAGCCCACGTTTATCCTGACTTTGGTCAACAAAACCCGGGGCAGAACCGGAATCGTTCGAGTTGGTCATAAAGGGGTCTTATTTACTATGAAAATTGCCATTAATTGAGTTGATTATACTGATTTTATCAGGCGAAAGATAGTATTTTTCAGGTAAGTTTGTCTATAACCAATTGCCTGGCTGATAGTTTGAAATCATTGACATAAAAAGAAAGCCTTTCCCAATTTGCAAATATTGGCAAATGGGGTTCAGTGAACGAGCTATGGTTGTCCGGATTTTTCAGCTAATTTCACAATCTCATAGAGAATCACTGTTTCAATGTCAGCTTCCCAGGTGCTTGGAAGACCATATACCATCTGAGATGATGCCCCTTCATATCCTCCTTCTCTCAGCACCCTGGCAGAAGGGATATAACTCATCACATCGTTGGAATAACCGAGCACGAACGTATGCTGACCAAGAATCCGTTTGACTTCAATGGCGTAATCAACGACCAGTTCCCCTCCCAAACTTACAATCGGCTGGTCGCCAAGCTGCCATACCTGTACCGGGTATGGGTACGAGTCAGGGAACTCTTTGCCTCGTTTGAGTTCCTCGAGCATTCGGTTGGCCCAGCGATTTTGATAACCTGAAGACTCTTTTGCAATCTGTACCAACTCTTGCTGTGTTGACACAGCAGTCATTTTCAGATTCACTTCGGAGTATGCTGTCATCAACCGGGACTGCAATGGGCGCATCTCCTCTCTTAAAACTCTTTCAACGGCCGCAGCAAGAGTTTTTCCATATTGTTCTGCCAATTGCACCGTTCTGCGCGGAAGGGGATTCTGGTCAGCACCGGCACCCTGAAAAAATAAAAATGTTGCTTCCGGATAGGTTTTCTCCAGTTCGATCCTGGCAAATCCCGGATAGTCACCCGACCACTTATAATCATTTAAAACCGTTGGATGGCAGGCGTATCCAAATGCGACCGCAAGAAGTTTCCCGTTTTCATTTTCCACTTTAAGGACGGGTACTGCATGGTCAACCGGGCCTTTGAGCTCCGTCTGCTCATGGAGTGTCGCAGCCGGGTTATTCCTCCTGTTAACAGCAAACCGGGTTACACCATTCTCTGCATAGATCCGGGCGGGTTCCATCGACTGTAACGCCTCGCCGACCAACGAAACGATCGACATCTCCAGCTGTCGGGAATATCGGGAAATCAACTCCCGCTGGGAATCGTCAAGCGGATAGATATCTACAAGTGCATTTTCCAATACCGGACCGGTATGAGTGTGAGAACTGTTAAGTATAATATTCGCCCTGGAAAGACCAAATTTCTCTTCAATGCGATCCCGGATATTATCCGAGATCGACTTTGGAAATCCCAGGAGATCTGTCGTAATGAGCACGGCCTGGCGCCCATCAGCATCCTCAACAGCCAAGCCATTTGCCCATATATCATGACGAGTCCCTTCCGAGGGACGGTCACGTGCCCCATACCCGGCCATCCACATAGACTGTTCCGGTGTAATCACTACCTCGGCCACTCCTGCTCTCCATTTCAAGTTACTTTCATCGTTACCAGCAGCTGTATCTGCATGAAAAGCTGAAACTGTTAATGGAAAACAAAAAAACGGAAGTGCAATAATTTTTTTCATCTGTATATGATGTTTGGATTTCTTTCGTCGGACGGAGTATACATGGAATTAATCATTCATCCAGGAACCGATTTTTCGCCATGTAGTCATGGATGTTACTGAAATTAATGAATATCACTTCTTAATTAAAAATCAAATTCTACTTTGTCGCACGGTTCACGGTGATGTCTCTATAATGGAAAAGTGGTTATTCGCGCAATCCGCGCAATTCATCTGGCGACCATAGTTCTATTCGGTCACTGGTTGCCGCCCGAATATCGGCGACTTCTTCAGGCTCAATTGGTGAAGCTTTGTTTCCCCATGACTGACGTAAAAACGTTAATATTCCTGCAAAATCCTCATCGGACAGAAAAGCGTGTCCAGGCATGTCGTTGGGGATATTCACTCCGCGTTCAGCAGCGCCACCCTCGAATCCCTGCATTACAATGCGAACCAGGATCTCCGGATCACCAGTTACCCATTCACTACCTGCAAGTGCAGAACCTATTCCACTCACGCCCTGCCCTTCCGAACCGTGGCAGGCCGAACAGGTTGCATAGCGTACTCGTCCGAGTTCAAAGAGTTCCTGCTGTACCTCCGTAAGGTGAGCGAGGTTATGCTCAGGCCTCTCCCCGACAGCCTCCGACAGACTTGCAAGCAGTGCTGCATACTCCTCGCCGCGGTCGTCACTCCAACCATACTCACTTCGAATGATCTCTGCCAGTTGATCTTCATGCTGGTACACACCAGTCAAAGCCATCTCACGGAAGTAGGGGCTGTCTGCATGTTCATTTAGAATGGCTGCTGTCAGCATCAAAGCCGTGTCACTGTCGGATTCGCCCAGTGAAGCAAGCATTTGAAGCCGTACGAACGGAGCCGTTTCAGTATCGGTCAATTCTTTAAAACGAGCCAGAACGTCTGTCGAATTTGCAGCAAGCTCCGGCTCAAGTATCCGAACAGCAGCAGCCCGTATACGCGGATGCTCATCATCGAGTACCTGAAGGGCTGTCCTGGTCAGCCGATCCTGCCGGTAAACGGATCGGGTAAAACCATTGAGCGTCCAAAGGGCGTGAAGCCGGGTCAAGGCATCTTCTGAACGGTTTCCTGCCATTTCTTCCAGCGTGGAAACAACCCCGGAAGGGGAGCACTGTACAAGTACCTGTTGCGCCTGGTCGCGAATCTGACCGTTACTGTGGCGAAGGTATTCTACCACATGGGAAGGGGGCATCCGGCTTAATTTCGGGGTGTAGTAGTCGATATCACGGTCGTCGCGTACGATTCGGTAGATACGACCAAATTTTCCGGTAGGAACATCCAGATCATGCTCCAGGGTATAATTGCCGAGGTAGTCGGTGACCCAAAGTATATAGTCATAGAGACCTCTGTACATGTCGACGACATAGATCGATCCATCCGGAGCATTATAGATATTGACGGGTCGGAATCGCTCGTCAATGGAAGTGAGAAATTCTCTTTCATCATAGGCAAATCGTGCTTCGACTTCAATCTCAGCGGGGTCTGTTTCGATGATGATCCGCTTGAGCAGGTTTCCCGGAGCGACTGGTGTAAAAGCGTTGCCTGAATAATCATCACCGAACTGGCCGCCTCGATATATAACGGTGGAAGAGATTCCGGCACCGATTTTCAGAGTTCCATCCTCCCGGGTTACGTCTCCGATGCGATATCCCCGGTTGACTCCGGTGGGGTGCGCCGGCCAAACAGGTGCATTTGGAGCGATTCGGACATTTTTTCCTGCACTTACATCAAACATGGGGTGGCGTGCACTATAACCGTATGGTACAAGATGCGTCTGGAGTGGCCAGGAGTTACTTGAAGAGTACAGGCGGCCCCAGTCATCCTGGGTCATGTCCCATTGGCCAAGTGGGCCAAATGGTCTGGTTTGCCATTGGCCGTTTACCCTGCGGAGACTTGGGAAGTGAGAATTGTGCATCCAGTTGTCCATTGCCCAGAACAGAGCGCTCGGACCACTTTGTGGTGATCTTGGTGTTGCGTATTCATCAGAGATGATTTCACGGGTATCTCCCCGGCCATCTCCATTAGTGTCCTGAATGAACCAGAGGTTTGGTGGTTCGCCCAGTAGTATCCCGTCTTTTAATACTTTGATTGCCCTGGGAAGTAGCAAACCCTCATAAAAGATTCTGTAGGTATCCATCTTCCCGTCGCCATTTGTGTCTTCAAGGACGACGACGTTTCCCTCAGGTGCATCGGGTAATTGTTCACGTAGTGCTTTCTCTCTCTCTTCGGTACGCTCCCCGGTGTTTTCCAGCATGTCACGTACCGACATCGTACGCCCCATATTATAAGAAGGCATATTTACCACCCAGAGCCTGCCGTCTGCATCAATGTCCATGGCAACCGGGTCGATTACCATCGGTTCATGTGCCACAACTTCGATCCTGAAACCTTCCTCCAGCATGAACTTTTCAAGCGCTTCATCCGGGTGTAATGGTGGTACTTTAAGATGGGAAAAGGTTTCATAGTCGGCTTCTCCGGCATAGTCAACTGGAGATTGCGCAACATTGGTATAGAGCGAAAGGCAGCTGTCACCAAGGTTCTGTTCCTTTTCGCGGGCAAGCCAGTAAACTGCGATTCCCATGATTATGAGTACGCCTGCGAAAAGGAGAACTTTTGAGATACGCATATTTTTTGTTCTGATAGTTGAGGCTTTACCGCTCCAGTAAAAAAGTCATCTTCTCCACAAGTTAATGGATTTAAATTGACCAGATTTAAGTAACTGAAATCACTATCCGGTTCCAATGAGATGAAACTACACTAATATATTTCAAATCGCCAGCAATGTTGCGCTCAATTCTCTCATTTACAATGCAAAGTTGTTTGAATGCGAGTTCCCCGAATTCCGGAATATCCAGCCCCGTCACAAGCTATCGTCTGATTTTGAAAATTTGTAACATCCTGGTGGGTTTACTATCAAATGCGCAGTCATTGTTAGTTGCGGTACTTTTTTTTAGAGTTGTAATTGCATGATTAAATTGCAGATATTAATCCTGTACCACATGACAAAACCGATGCTCAATGAAACGTGTAAGCTAATCGAAGATCACGAAGTGAAACACCCATGACAGCTATTGCCGACACACAGGAGCATGATTATTTTATCATGGGTGCTCCAGCTGACCATGGGTACTCCAACTGACACAAAAAATCGATTGAAATAAACAAATGCAAAACACCGTACTTATCTCAATTCTCGCACTCTTTTTGTGCGTCAATTTTCAGAGTTTAGAAAAAGTGATATGGGATCATGATGAAAAAATCACGGAATGGAAAGCAGGTGTTGCAAAAGTAAACATTACTCCGGAAGAGTCGATGTGGATGGCCGGGTATGCGTCACGAAACCGTCCGTCGGAAGGGACGCTACATGATATTTGGGTAAAGGCACTTGCATTCGAAGATGCAAACGGAAAACGTGCCGTACTTGTAACCACAGATATTATCAGATTTCCAAAAGAAATGTCGGATCGAATACGTGACCGGGTAGAAGATGTTTACGGACTCTCAAGAGCGCAGATTATACTAAACAGCTCGCATACACATACAGGTCCGGAAGTGGATGCCAGTCGTTTTCAATTTCGACTGGACTCGGATCAGTTAAGAAGGATTGAGCATTATGCAGAGAAGCTGGAGAGTCAGATATTTACTGCAATCGATGAGGCTTTTCAAGCTCTGGAACCGGCAAGGATCTATACTGAGAATGGAGTTGCCCGTTTTGCTGTGAATCGTCGGAACAATCAGGAGGCTACGCTCTATCGGCAATCAGAGCTGGCAGGACCGAGCGATCATGCCGTGCCGGTCATCAAAGTGGAGGATATGTCAGGCGATTTGATAGCCATCGCGTTTGGGTACGCCTGTCACCCGACGGTTCTGAATTTTTACAAGTGGTCAGGTGACTATCCGGGATTCGCACAGTTGGAGCTTGAAAAAGCCTATCCTGGTGTAACAGCTCTCTTTTTTCAGGGTGCGGGTGGGGATCAGAATCCGTTGCCCAGGCGGAGTGTGGAACTCGCTGAACAGTATGGACGTGCATTGGCTGTTGCAGTACAAAGAGTTCTTGAGGAGGATATGAGGCCTCTTTCGGCCAGCTTGTCTACAGCCTACTCGGAAGTAAATCTGAAGTTTGCAGAGCCATCGCCTACAAAGGAGGATTTACTTGCGATTTTGGACGAGTCCTCCGGCTATCCTGACTGGCAGAAGCACAGTGCCCAAGTTCTTCACAATCAACTCGAACGTGGAGAATCTCTTATAACATCATACCCGTATCCGGTACAGGTTTGGCATCTTGGAGACCAACCTGTCGTCGCCTTGGGAGGAGAACTGTTGGTAGATTATGCAGTGCAGCTTAAACAAATATTTGGTGATCATACATTTGTTTTGGGGTATTCCAACGATGTGATGGGATATCTGCCTTCTGCCAGGGTGATCGTTGAAGGCGGTTATGAAGGATCGAGGTCGCCGGTTTTTACAACGCCATGGAGTTCCGACATCGAGGTGAAAATCATTCATGAGGTAATAAAACTGGCCGAACAAGCCGGGGTTCCATTGTTTGAATCGAGCCTAATTGGAAACTGATTTAATGAGTTGGACCACATCCAGATTCTGAAATGCCGTCAAGTTTCCTGGGACAAGGAATAAAA
>SLQC01000276.1 GCA_007131625.1 Balneolales bacterium
AAGTGCGGACTTACAAAAGCAGGCCGAGGCCTATAAATTGCTGTTTGGCTACTATCCCGAACTTATTCAGGCCGATAAAATCTATGCCACCAATGATAACCGTACCTGGTGCCGGCAGCGCAATATTCGACTCACAGCTACACCCAAGGGCCATCCGGTAAAGAAAACCGCCCGGCAAAAAAGTAAAGAAAAAAAGGAATATGGCGAACGTAACCATATCGAAGGAAGCATTGGCAACGCGAAACAGGCCTTCTCACTGAATCAAATCAAAGCCAAACTCAAAAACACCTCAGAAGCCTGGATTGCAATTACTATATTTGTGATGAACTTGTCCAGATTCGCCGCCAGTTCCGGTGCGACTTTCTGAGGAAGCCCTAAGTAGCTTGGAAGCTGATGATGTCCAAACATATGACCACATATTTCTATTACAGTAACTTTTTCTATGAGTGATTAAATCCCTGGATGCTGCATCAGACCTTTTGAATCATAAATAATTAAAGGATGAAAGAGATTATTGAGCCGCTTTTAAAATTCCGGAATGACCGCGATTGGGAGCAATTCCACAACCCCAAGGATCTGGCGATTGCCATAAATGTCGAGGCGGGGGAGTTGCTCGAGCATTTTTTATGGAAGGCTCCCGAAGATGCTTCAAAAGAAAAGGTAAAAGAAGAATTGGCCGATATTTTCGCCTACGCGTTCCTGTTGGCAGAAAAATACGATGTTGATGTAAAAGAGATCGTACTGGAGAAAATTAAAACCAACAATAAAAAGTACCCTGTAGAAAAATCAAAGGGTACGGCACGCAAGTACACCGAATTATGATTATCTACAAAAACTCCAGCCAGGGTTTTATGCATGATGTGGATACAAATCAGATCACGGATCGCATTAAGCAGGCGTATTACGAGAAATCCGGCAAAACACGCTTCAATCCCCGGGAAGATATGTCATGGCGTAACTCATTGATATACATGGAGAGGGTGCTTCGAAGGTCCGGTGTACCAAGCGACTGCGGTGTGCTCATTGAATTCGGACTTCCCTCGACTTCGAAACGGATCGATTTCATCGTCTCAGGTCAGGATGCCACCGGTAGCAAGAAATTCATCATCATTGAGCTGAAACAATGGACCGAGGCGGAGAGCACCTCGACTCAGGATCTTGTCAAGACGCCTTATTACAGAGATTACACCACCCACCCATCCTACCAGGCAAAATCGTACAAGGGATTTCTGTCGGACTTCAATGAAAATGTGTACACAAAAAAGCTAATTCCCTATTCGTGCGCCTATTTGCATAACTATACCCAAAGGCATCCTGAGCCCCTGAATGACCCGATCTACCAGGAGATCGTGTCTGATACACCGATCTATTTCAAGGATGACTATGAAAAGCTGGAGAAGTTTCTTTGTGACCATGTGGGTCATGGCAACGGCATGGACATCATGTATGAGATCGACTCGGGGAATATCCGTCCAAGTAAGCAGCTGGTGGACCATGTTGTGGGGTTGTTCAAAGGGAACATGGAGTTCCATCTTATCGACGAGCAGAAGGTTACCTATGAGGTGGCCCTGGAACGCGGGTTGAATTCCACGGGAAAAACAGTGATTCTGGTGAATGGCGGACCCGGTACGGGGAAGTCGGTGGTGTCCATGAGTCTGCTCGGTGGTTTTCTCAAAAAGCGAAAAAATGTGTTTTTTGCCGCTCCGAACGCATCATTTCGGGAGGTCATGCTTAACAAGCTGGTTGGCGGCAGGGACGGGTCACGCGCCAAACATCTGATCACCGGTTCGGGAAGGTATGTGAATGATCCCGTTAACACCTATGATATCATTGTGGTCGATGAAGCGCACAGGCTCAAAAACAATGCCGCGTTTATGTATCAGGGAGAGAATCAGGTGGAGGATATCGTGAATGCCGCAAACGTAAGCATTTTCTTTGTTGACGATGACCAGTCCATACGTCCGGAAGATATTGGCACGGTGTCGGAAATTCGCCGGGTAGCAGACTTATTCGGCGCCGAAATCGTTGAGCTTGAACTTGCCACCCAGTTTCGATGTTCCGGGGCAGATGGATATGTGAACTGGCTGAATGATGTCCTTGATATACGTGAAACCGGAAATTTCGACGACTGGGACAAGGAGGATTTTGAGTTCCGCATTGCCGAAACTCCCGGCGAGATGCGTGAATGGGTCAATGAGCATGCGGCTAAAGGATTCAATGCACGTATTCTGGCCGGATATGCATGGCCGTGGACTGGCGTGAAAGAAGGTAATTCGGATGCACAGGTGCCGGACGTATCGATTCCGGATCACGATTTTGCCATGCCCTGGAATTCACGAAAAGTCGGTTCCAGCTGGGCAATCAGTAAAAAAGGGCTAGGGCAGATCGGATGTGTGCACACCGCACAAGGACTCGAGTTCGATTATGTCGGGGTGATTGTTGGCGATGATTTGAAATATGCATTTCTGGATGAGGAAAAGGTGGAATCCGGGGATTTATTTGATGATGCGGCTGATGATCCAACAGATTATCCCGGCAGGGTATATGTTGCGGCAGATGAGGGAGAGACCTACCAGGCGACCGCCATCCCGCAAGGAAAATTCTTCAGCGAATGGAGTGCTTACCATGACGCCAAAGGCAAGCAAGGTCTGCAGGACGATCCCGATAACATGTGTAAAATGATCCGCAACATCTATCGCATCCTGATGACACGAGGGATGAAGGGGTGCTGTGTTTACTTCACCAACAAGCCGCTGGGACAGTATTTTCGGGACCGGCTGGAGAAAACGGGATAGGTGAGGGCGGGACGGTTTTCATACCAATGCTCACTATGCATGAATAATTCGTCCATCAATCAATTGTTGCAAGTAGTTGTTCAACTGCTCAGAAGGTTTTACTTTTCATTTTTTACTCAAGGATAGTAACACTCCCGTAATTGTGGCCGATTATAAAAAAATAAAGGAACTTTGTGATTTCAACACCAGTCTGACGGCTTCGGTGGTCGATGAATTTTTACTCTACTATGCCGCCGAACAGGATAAACTGGACCGAAAAGCAAAAACCGCCTTTGCCCGGTACCGGCATGTCTCAAAAGGGATGCCTGAGGGTTGGTACGGCATGGCGATGGCGCAGTTCATAGCCCATAATATTTTCAAAAAAGACGGGCTGGTCCAACGTTATAAAAATCACCGTGCAATAGAACTACGTAATGAGGCAGAACTAACCTGGCTGGGTCATCACGCGAAGCATCCATGGCGTTTTTCATTTGCTGAAATTATCGACTCGCTCGCCAAAGATTTTTATACCATGGAAGATGTGTTCAATGCCGAACATTACCTGCTGTATTCCACCGGTACGACGAAAGAACTTGAAATCGCCCGCCCCGCGCTTTGGTTTAACCTGATTTCCTGGAACGGAGCATGCTGGCAAACCTATGGTACCATCGTCCCGTTCCGCGGATTTGAAGCCGACGACATCTGCTACTTTACCCATCGGCTTTATCCCGGACTGGATCTCAAGGAATCACGCAAACCAATGCCACTGATAGAAAAAAATCCCGTTCCCTACATGATGCTTTTCAGCGGATCGGAATATCCGCTTGTCTTTCAACAAGATATACAGACGGTTTATAACATCGCGGAATACTACGATGATTCATTTTATACCGACGGACTTGAGGCGTCATTCAAAATCGAATATGCGCAGGATGTATACCGGCTCGGACTCAAGGGATGGGATACGTTTCCTCATTTTGCAACAGCGTATTACGATGAGCGCAAAAAAGAACTGTTTCTCTCTGCCTTGTCTGACGAGGGCTTTGACCGACTGTCGGGAGCCCTGGAAAATTGCGGTTATGAACTGTCGGAAGAGCCGGACTACCGGGTGAATCCGGGGATGCATGCTACTGCAAACCAGGTTCTCAAGTCGAAATACGACATTTTGCGCTACGACCATCTTTTTTCTACGGAAACACCGGAGCAAAAAGAGCAGACAGACCACATCAATGCCGTTCTGCAAAAAATCCTGCCGGATATCAACGCGGGCCGGGAACCGGATGTACAGAAGCTGGCCAAAGAAGCGGGGATGGACCCCGGTGACCTGCAGGAGATTGTAGACACATTCAAGAAAAAACTCGGGCGGATATGATGTGCCGGATATTCTCTACCGTCTGGGGTTGCGAGAAAACGGCCAATTGCTCAATGCGCTCTGTCACCGGGACTACTTTCTCCCGGGTGGAGCCGTCAATGTGGCCATTTTCGACGATCGTACAGATATTTGGAGCGACGGAATCTTGCCTTTCGGTTTGCAGCCGGAAGATTTGTGTCGTGATCACAACTCGCGTCCGAGGAATCCACTCATTACGGATCTTTTTTTTCGCCGTGGACTTATCGAGCAGTGGGGTCGTGGCACTCAGAAAATCATGGAATTATGCGAAATGGCCGGGAGTATGGTCCCGGAATTTGATGAGATGGCGGGTTCAGTGATGGTGCGTTTTCGGATGACCCCGGAAGTAATCCCGGAAGTAACCCGATTGACGGCTAAATTAATAAAAGTAGTAGAAGGGGAGATGTCAAGATCAGAGTTACAAGCACGGTTACATCTTAAAGACCCGGAATATTTTAGAAAAAGCTACTTAAATGTGGCATTGCAGGAGGATTTGATTGAACGGACTATCCCTGAAAATCCCAGCGATAGAAGGCAAAAATATCGCCTCACTGAGGCCGGACGAAATCTCAGAAAACAATTGTTGACAAAGAAATCGTGAGTCGCTAACTCTCCCAAGAGTCTTTGCGACACCGTTCTTGATTATCCCACGTGGCTTCACTACGCCAGGATGCCGGAATACCCGAGTGTAAAGGATGAGGACAAGCTCCTGCAATCACTGCGCCGCGATGTCGTGTTCGATGCCCTGCTTAGCTACTGTGAGCTCGACACCATAGAGATGGTCATGATCTCGCAACACTGGGAGTGGCTTAGTACCGAAAGCTGACAGCAACAGGATCAGGAATTCCCGGTGAATGAAGAGAAAAGTGTTTTTACTGTTTTGAGACGGGCTAGCCGTCATGCAGCAGGCGTTCCACCGACAGGTCTTCGTCAAGAGCTTCCCAGTGAATTCCGATACCGTTTCCACTTTCAACTTCAACGTGAATATGGATGGGTTCGTGCCCTTCATTACTGAAGAAAAAAAGCGATATCCCTTGGATCTCAGTACAGTAGGCATCCGGAAAAGGAATTGATGAATGGCACTGGAAAATTCAGACAGCGAATCCAAATTATCGATAAATTATAGGGTTGTTCAAAGCAACATATTCAATAAAAAGACAATGTACTTCCGGATTCCTTACAGCAATTTTTTTACAAAATTATGTCGATTCAGTTAAAACCGTAATGGTGACACGAAGAAATTCGAAATAGCCGACAGAAACCTTCAATCCGACATCTAACATCCTTCCCACCGGATCCATCTTGATGTTCTCGTAAGGCCGGTTAAGCCGGGCAAGACCGGTGACAGAATAAAATGTGATTTCCTCCAGGTCGTATTTAATGATTTTTTCGAGTATGCCGCAAATACTAAAATATTCATCTGCAGCGGGAACAAGCGACCATATATGCTATATATCACCACGATATGTTAAATAATCAACGATGAACGGTATCCTTTTTGTGCGGTCTTTGAGGAATTCCAGTTTGTGCGAATAAATTTTCATTCTGCCATTGTTTCGAATATATTTTCAGGAACAACGGGGGAAATTCCGCTCTATCAAGACAATAGCACCACGTGATATCCGAACGATCTCAACAGTTACTACCAAAGCCGGGAGCTGGTGCCGACGGACATGCTCGGCGAACTGGAACGCGCCAAAATCGTCGTCACTAACTACCACGCTTTTAAACCGCGTGAGCGGATGGTGTTGTCGCGGGGCAACCGGGCGTTGCTTCAGGGACGAGGTGAGGAGTTGCAGACGCTCGAAACAGAGGGGCAGATGCTCCAGCGGATTATGCCCGAACTGATGAACCTGAAGAACATCATGGTGATCAACGACGAGGCACACCACTGCTATCGTGAGAAACCGGAGACTGAAGAGGAAAAGCTGACCCGTGAAGAGCGGGAAGAGGTGAAGAAGAACCAGGAAGCGGCACGGTTGTGGATCTCCGGACTCGAGACGTCGGACGAAAACTCGGCATTCGGCGGGTGATGGACCTCTCCGCTACTCCGTTTTTCCTGCGGGGATCGGGCTACGCCGAGGGCACGCTTTTCCCCTGGACCATGAGCGATTTTTCCCTGATGGACGCCATTGAATGCGGTATCGTGAAACTGCCCAGGGTACCGGTGGCCGATAACATGCCCGGCGGGGATGTGCCCAAGTTTCGCAATCTTTGGGAGCACATCCGAACCAAAATGCTCAAAAAGGGACGCGGGAAAACAAAGAATATTGATCCACTGTCGATTCCGACGGAGCTGCAAACCGCCATTGAGGCACTATACGGTCACTACAAAAAGAAATACGATCTTTGGGTGGAGGGTGGACTCGATGTGCCGCCCTGTTTCATCGTGGTCTGCAACAATACATCTACCTCGAAACTGATTTACGATTACATATCGGGATTTCACAGGGAAAATGAGGATGGATCCACTTCGCTCGAACACGGACGATTGCCGTTATTCCGAAATTTCGACGAGTACGGAACTCAGCGTGCCCGGCCGCGCAATTTGATGAGATGATTGACGGATGTGTAACGGCCGTTAAAAAATCCGAATTATCGTCATGACGGATTTGCGAGACATAGAAAAACGGGTGCAATCCGGCGAAAGTGAGTCTGTTGAATTCAAAAAATCAACGGCGCAGCTTGCCAGAGCCGGCCAGACTCTGGGTGCTTTTCTGAATGGAATGGGCGGCCGGGTTTTGATCGGCGTAACACCACGCGGGCGGATAGAGGGTCAGTTCGTCTCCGATACCACGCTACAGGATGTTGCGGCCGTCATCGACAAGATTGAACCGGTCGTTCCGGTTTCCCAGGAGGTGGTGCCGGATGATATAAAGAGTCCGATCCGGGTGGCCTACGAGCGTCACAACCGGGATCTGGATCCGCAGTTAGTCTGGCGGGAAAAGACGAGCAGGACTGGTCTGATTTGGTCGTGCAGGCGCCGCCGTTGTACATCCAGGAGAAGATCCATCCAAAAGTATTGATCGACGATCTCAAGTGGCATAGCGAGAAGAAAGAAAAAGAGGAAGAAGCGCAGGTCGATCTGATCGCGGATTTCAACGGACTGCCGGACGAAAGCACCAAGACGGACTTTTACCAGCACGATGCCAACTGGACCAACCGGATGATCCTGGGGGACAGTCTCCAGGTGATGGTCTCACTGGCTGAGCGGGAAGGACTGCGCGGGAAAGTGCAGTGCATCTATATCGATCCGCCATATGGGATCAAATTCAATTCCAACTTTCAGTGGTCGGTCACCAACCGGGATGTCAAAGATGGGAATACAGACCCTATTACGCGCGAACCCGAGCAAGTCAAAGCGTTCCGCGACACCTGGCGGGATGGGATTCATTCGTATTTGACCGTCATATTATTTCATCGAAAATTGCATTTGGATTAGTTAAGTTTTGGTAGTCCATCCCGCGCATTTCTCCATCATCCCGCGTAAATTACCTGCCATTAAATCAGTAGCCGAAAACGCATCCAACCGGAAACCCATCGTCTGCTGTCTGATGTATCCCTGCACCCATGAGACCTGGTTGTCGCTGGTCAGCCGCAATCGACACATCCACGAAGCCGAATTGGGACACTCCGGCCGCAACATCCGCCTGATGTTAACAGCCATGCCGTTTCAACTGCCGGATGAGGAGTTGAAGCACTTGCTGAGGGTTTTGGGGTGATCCTGGATTTTTCCAGGCCGGGAAAACCGACTTCCGCCCGCATAGTTCTTTGAACGATTTATTACCACAGGAATTTGTAAATCTGCATCTCATTACACTCGAAAACTCTAATTATGAGTGCTCCGGTTAACAGGGAGGGGTCACCGTCGGTTTTGTATTTAATCAGATTGTGGAGCTTTACCGGGGAGTGCTTTAAGGTTAAAAAATCAGGTTCGCATCAAAATAAGACACTTTTAATGTATGAGAGGTTTGCCAGCCCGGTTTTGAGGCCGTATATTGCATCAAACATTAAAAAGTGAAAACTTTAATGTTGGGTAAGTGGCTTAATATTGACTAATGACTATAATGCCGAAAAAATTACTCATTATCGAACAATCAGCTTAATGCCAATCAACCAGCCTTATCCCGTTAATCCGGACCGCACCCGGCCATGGAATGATCTCCCGGATCTGCCGGTTGACCCGTCGCTGTACCGCGATGTGGAGGTTTATGAGCAACTGGGCCAGGCAAAAGAAGCCCTGGCGCTGCTGGCGGGGCGAAGCATCGCCATTCCCAACCCGGCCATGCTCATCAACTCCATCACTCTGCAGGAAGCAAAAGTATCGAGCGCCATCGAAAACGTCTTTACCACCGATGATGATCTCTATAAAGCGGTGAGTGATTCGAAAGCGAACGGTGAGGAGGCGGCCCCGGGCCCGACAAAAGAGGTGCTGCGCTACCGCGAAGCGCTGTGGGACGGATACCACTATCTGAAAGAGCACGACCGCTTTGATCGCAACTATTTTGTGCGGCTTTATCAGATCATCCAGGAAAGCGGGGACGGGATTCGTCCGCCGTTTGCACGGACGTTCATCCGGATGGGAGGGACCGGTCCGAATGCCGGCAAGCCGGCCTACACGCCGCCTCAGGGGAAAGGCATCGTGGAGGCCAAACTGAATAACCTGATCGGGTTTCTGAATGACGAGGCGTCCCGGCCGGCGGATGTGCTGTTGAAGATGTGCATCGCCCACTATCAGTTTGAGGTGATTCACCCCTTTCGGGACGGCAACGGCCGTGTAGGACGGATCATGAACCTGCATATTATTACAAAAAATAATGCCCTGGAGTTGCCCATTCTCTATCTGAGCCGGTACATTCTGGAGCACAAACAAGAGTATTACGAATATCTTGCGGGGGTATCCCGGCAGGGGGACTGGAAAAGCTGGATGCTCTATATGCTCAAAGCCGTGGAACGGACCTCACAGCTCACGCTCCGTAAGGTGAATGACATAATTGAGAGCAAAGAGGAAATCCTTGGAGTGTTACAGGAGCAGACCGATATTCGCCGTCCCGATGTGCTGGCCACCGCCATCTTTACCCAGCCTTATATCAAGGTGAATCACCTGACCGACCATAATCTTTACGCTGAAAACACAGCGCGGAATTATCTGAATGAACTTGCGGAGTTGCAAATCCTTCAAAAGAGAGAAATCAAGGGCAAGCACTACTATATCAATCCGGCACTGGTGGAAATCCTCTCGTACTGAACGTTAACTTCTATCTCCAACGCACCATGGCAACACGTTTCTGTAGTATGTAATCCCGTTATGCATCCTGGCCGTCAACTTGTGTGCCGGGCAGTAGCCGAGGGAGAGATTTCGGTATCAAAAGGAGCGGTTCCTTTCATTATTGGATTTTCCACCACCAAATATCAAAGTCTATTCGTTGGAATCGGCCATTGCTGAAAAGTTTGAAGCTATTGTGAGCTTAGGAACATTTGGGAGTCGCATGAAAGATTTTTTTGATATCTGGTTTCTGATCCGAAATCATTCGATTAATACTGATAGACTCAGGAAGGCTGTTTACTCACCGTTCGGGCAGAGAAATACGCCACTGGAATCTCTATTTTGAAATTTAGTCGGATGACAGTGATTTTCAGTGATAATTTTAAAAACAGACACCGAAAAGCAACAACAGTGGCAAGCTTTTTTGCGACGATCTTCGATCGATATCGAACAAACCTTTGAAGAAGTAATTGGAGAAATTGATGAGTTGTTCGTATAGTCCTTGCTCAAGGGGCATATTCAAAAGATTGTGTTATAGCTTGGTAAAGCTAAAGTCGGAAAGACAGAACTTATATTTAAAGTAAACATTCTATCTCTGGAAAGGTACACCCTTAGAAGAGACGTAGATTGGTAAAATTATGAGATAGGAGATGTATTCAATGTTTTGTCTTACTTCTAATCTATCGAAAAACGCTCAATTCTGACAATCATTTGTATGAAGACTCCTCATCAAATGCGGGTGGAAGGTCAGGCGGCCGTTCTGAGTGAAGCCCCGAAGGTGCGGGTTGAGGTGCCCGTGAACGCGCCGGCAGTACGGCAGCTACGAAAGAGTTTTCAGGCAATATCCTTCTGTTTCTGTGTTTGACCGAGTTGACCGTAAATTTCAAGTAGCATCGTGTCCCGCCGGGATATTTGAAGGATATCAACGTCACTAATCTTTTCTAGCCAGTCCAAAGCGGTTTGTGCATCTCCGCATTCCAGATAAACCCCGGCGATCTCCAGCCAGGCATTGGCGTTCAGTGATCCCCAAGAAGCTGTACGGGTCCTAAGAAACAGCTCCCGATCCCTGATTTGACGGGCCAGTGACTCGATAAAACGCAGCCAATGTCGTTCGTTGTATTCGTCCGCTTCCGTATCCTCCGCTACTCCTCCTTTCAGAACCTCAAGCAGTTGTTGCAGTTCAAGGGAAAACCCGTACGATTCTCCCCACCGGATAAAACGCCGTGAGCGTTTGAGTCCGGCCGGTGGTTTTGCTTGTTCATATATTGCCGTGCATATTGCTGCAGGTCGTTTTCCAATGTATTGCTCGTTACGTTTCCAATACTACGATTTTTGCGATTTTGCTGACGACGACAGTTTAGACGACAATTTACTCAGAGTAGTCTGATGTGAAAACAATCATTTATCAGCGGGAAAAATGTTCGATCAGGCTCATATAGGCCTCTTTTACCCCCGGAAGGTTCGGTATAAAATCAATCCGGATATTCGTATGTGCAAGCACGGAGTGTAACACCGTATAGAGGCGGGGTGATTTGACCTGTATGCTTCGGGGATGGATCCGGTTTTTCAGCAGGGCTTCAACCAGCACATTACCGCTTCGACCGTACATTTCCACTGCCGAAGGATGCGGAGTGAGCAGCTCGAAATGCAAAATATACCCGGAGTCCTGTTCCAGGATCAAGAGGACAAAAGGAAAATACGCAGGTTCTTTGTCCCGGAGAGGAGACGGCATGACGGGCAAATCCACTTCCAGAATATGATCGGATTGAGAGATCCGGCCGAGCTGTTCAACTTGTCCGGGGTCAAATTGCACAGGGATCTTTGTGGGTTCATAGGTTATCGACCGTTGTTCATCGCGCCAGGATTCGGGGTCATCACCGGCACGACCGGTACGAAACAGGCCTTCGATTTCATTGTTTTCGTTTGTCAAAAGGAAGGGCAGCTCTTCCTTTTCGGCACGTCTGGCCACATGCAGGGTTTGTTCGATGATCGGGACCAGGTCGTGCAACCGGTTCATATCCGGGAATTCGGGGGGATGTCCCGGGGTGATTTGCCGCAGGACCGGCCAAACCCCCTTGCCCCGAAACCGGAATCCGAGCTCTTTCAGCTTCTTTCGTTCTTCCGGCTCCAGGTTCTCCCGATCTTCAAAAGACAACATCATATGAGGGATCAGAAAGATGTCTTCGGCCCCCACGTCCGGAAATTTTGTCGTTTGTAATACTGATTTTTGTTATTTTGTTAGCCATGGAAGATAGTCTTGTGCACCTGAATGGTGATGTTTTGTTGTTTGATTATATATCTTGTAA